>JAWOGM010000018.1:0-40274 GCA_046496795.1 Thermoplasmatota archaeon | reverse complement strand
TTGATCGTAAAGCTCTTCCTATTTCCACAAGTTCACGAATACGATTCATCCCTTCTTCTAAATCTGGCAGAATACGTGAAGAATCTGAATGTATATAATCACATAAATGAACACTTAAAGGATTTTCTTTTGTTTTTAGATTTTGATAAATTTCCTCAGTAATAAAGGGAATAAACGGGGCAAGAGTCTTTGAAAGACCAAAGAAAATATCATACATTGATGAATAACCCGATAACTTATCCAATGTCCGCTCGTCAACCCATAATCGTTTTCGAGATCGTCGAAGATACCAATTTGAAAAATCATCAATGATAAAAGTTTCGATAGCTCGTGCTGCTTTATGAATATCAAATTTTTCCATATATTGCTGTATTTCTTTAAGTAAACCATGAAAACGAGACAGTATCCATTTATCAAGCAATCCTCTCTTATTGATAGCGATCATATCATTTTTAGGATTAAAATTATCTAATGATGCATATGTTGTAAAAAAATTATAAGAATTCCATAAGGTGAGAATAAATTTCCCTAACGTTTCTTTGACTGCTTCCTCATAAAATCGTGTTGAAACCCAGGGTGCATTAGCCGAAATAAGATACCATCGTAACGCATCTGCGCCTTCATGATCTAAAATAATAGTTGGATCAACATAATTTTTTTTACTCTTACTCATCTTTTGATTATCCTTATCAAGCACAAGGCCTAACGTAAGCACTGTTTTATAGGGATTTTTACCGAACAGAAATGTAGAAGTTGCCAATAGTGAATAAAACCAACCTCGTGTTTGATCAAGAGCTTCACAAATGAAATCAACAGGGAAGTTTTCAGTAAATTCTTTTTTATGTTCAAAGGGGTAATGCCATTGAGCAAAATATGCAGAGCCTGAATCATACCAACAATCAATAACTTCTTTTTCACGAATCATCATACTAGAACATTTTGGACATTTCAACACCAATTCATCTACAAATGGCTTATGTAAATCATACTCTGTAAATGGTGTTTCACTTAATTGTTTAAGCTGCTTGACGCTACCAACACAAATTATATGGCAACAGTTAACATTTTTACATATCCATATTGGTAGCGGTGTTCCCCAGAATCGATCTCTTGAAAGTGCCCAATCTTTAACATCACGGATGAAATCACCAAATCTTCCCTGTTGAAGATGGGGTGGATACCAACTAATTTTATTATTATTTTTGATCAACAAATCTTGAACTTTTGACATAGCAATAAACCAGGATTCCATTGCGTAATAAAGAAGGGGGGAATTACATCGCCAGCAGAATGGATACTCATGAGTATATGTCTTCGTTCCAGCTAAAAGGCCTTGTTCATCTAAATATTGAATGATACTAGGATCAGCATCTTTTACAAATTGTCCAGCCCATCGACTAACCTGTGGAGGAAACGTACCATTTTTATTTACCAATTGAACAACCGGCAAATCATACGATCGACCGACATTATAATCATCCTCTCCAAAAGCAGGAGCAATATGAACAATACCTGTTCCATCCTCCATGGTTACAAAATCTGCACAAACAATATACCATGCCTTCTTATCAGTTTTAGCATAATCAAATAACGGGATGTATTCAATATTTTCGAGTTCTTTTCCTGAAAACCCATCGATAATATCATACATCTCTCCTTTTAATAATACGGCAGCTCGTTCCTCTGCAAGAATAAGTATTTCACCGTTATGGCGAATTTTAATATATGTTTTATCTGGATGAACCGCTAAGGCAACATTTGAAATCAACGTCCAAGGTGTCGTTGTCCACGCTAGAAAATATGCATCCTCCTCTTTGAGTTTAAACTTCACAAAAATCGAAGGATCTTCGACAATCTTATAACCCTGAGCTATCTCATGAGCAGATAGTACTGTTCCACATCGTGGGCAAAAAGGAACAACCTTATGGCCTTTATATAACAGTTTTTTGTCCCATGCTTGTTGTAAAGACCACCATACCGATTCAATATATTCATTTTTTAAGGTAATATATGGATTTTCCATGTCAACCCAAAAACCAATTCGATGGGTCATATCGACCCAGGCATTTTCATATTTAAACACACTTTTTTTACATTCCTCATTAAATTGGGTTATTCCAAATCGTTCAACATCAGATTTATCATCAAGATCTAATTTTTTCTCAACTTCTATCTCAACAGGAAGACCATGGGTATCCCAACCTGCTTTACGTAATATATAATGGCCTTGCATTGCTTTATAACGCAGAATAAGATCTTTTACTACTCTTGTAAGAACATGCCCTGGGTGAGGGAGTCCATTTGCTGTTGGTGGTCCTTCTAAAAAAACATATGGCTGGTTATTTTCCCGTTGGTTGATAGATTTTTGGAATATATCATGTTTTTTCCAGTATTGTTGAATTGATTGTTCAACTTTTTTTGGATTATATTTAGCAGAGACAGACCGAATCATTGGAGTATCACCAACAGTGTTTTATTCTTTTATAAGAATCTCATGGTAATTGTACAAGACTATTAAAACCGTTTCCATGAAAACTAGTTAAAAAAATGGTTTAACCTCCTGTGAACATCAATAAAGGTGTATGGATAGAATAAACAAACAAATTTAAAAAAAGTATATATATACCTAGACTATAAAAAATATTAATATTAAAATTAAAAGAGGTAATTAAAAAATGAAACGAAATATATCAGTAGTTATAATAGTTGTTGGTCTTTTCTTTGCATCAAATAGCATTCAAGGTTTCAATAATCAGATACAACTAGAAAACACTGAAGCATATGGTAAAACTACTACTAACGTTCAATATCTGAATATACAGATTAATTTTTCTATTCCAGAAATAGTTCCAGTTCCTGGTTTTAATTACTCGGTTGTTCGTGTAAATCCAACAAATCATAACCGTATCATTTTATTTAACTACGATCCAGATAAACCTGTACTGCCTGCAAATATTAGTGTTTTCACTTTA
The DNA here is from genome assembly GCA_046496795.1 of Thermoplasmatota archaeon. Taxonomy (GTDB): domain Archaea; phylum Thermoplasmatota; class E2; order DHVEG-1; family DHVEG-1; genus JAUWYM01. The sequence continues at coordinate 37,302 of JAWOGM010000018.1, read as the reverse complement.
CCATTTGGCACAAAAATATTATCTGTTGATTACCAACATTCTGATCCTGAATCTATACCCTGCTGCGCAAATATTCTCTCAAATGAACCATCACAAAAAAATAAAGATATCCTATCATCTGCTTACCCTATATTAACAAATGATAAAAACGAAGAACCATATCCATTAGATTGGCTTTCATATCACACTGGCGGCGGTCTTTGGTATGGTGAAAGAACGACCTTTTTAGTAACACGAGTTTATCCAGCACGTTTTTTACAATCTGAAAATCAGATAGAGTATATTCAAAATATTAATGTTACAATAGTCATTGAAGAGCCAGCAGAGCCTCTCATTCAACCGCAATATAAACGGGATTTATTGATTCTTTCACCACAACGATTTATCCGACATCTTCAACCTCTTGTCGATTTTAAAGATTTGAAAACAGAAATCTATAGTTTAGAAGACGTCTATCAAATGATGAGTGGTTCCTTAAATGGCCGAGATAAACAAGAACAGATAAAATATTTCATCAAAGAAGCAATAGAAAAATGGGATATCACCTATGTATTACTTGTAGGTGGACTAAAAGGACAAACAAACAGATGGCATCTGCCTGTTCGTTATAGCGGAGTAGTACCTCCAGTTGAACAAGAATATGCTGAATCCTCTTTTATAAGTGATTTGTACTATGCAGATATTTTTGATAGTGAAGGTAAATTTTCTAGTTGGGATTCAAATTTTGATGATGTATTTTCTGTATGGAATGAAACATTCAAAGAAGAAATGGATCTTTACCCCGATGTCTATTTTGGTAGATTACCCTGTAGAAGCATCTATGAAGTTAGAACAATGGTACGAAAAATAATAAATTATGAAAAACAAAGTTCTGATCCGTCATGGTTTAATAATATCCTTCTTGTTGCTGGTGACAGTTACATCAATGACGGTCAATGGCCTGAAGATGTCATCATAAATGAGGGAGAAATCATCTGTGAAGCGACACTTGACTTAATGCCTGGTTGTACAGGTTTAAAAGTATATGCTTCTGCTGATGATATCAATCGTAAAACAGTAAATAAAGCATTTAATCAAGGTGCTGGGTTTGCCTTTTTCTGTGGTCATGGAAGCCCAATGACCTGGAGTACTCATTTTGAGCCTGCAAACGAAACAAATTGGGTTACTGGTTATATATTAAGAGATATGATGTTTCTAAGAAACAAAGAAAAACAACCTGTCACTGTTGTTGGCGGTTGTCATAACGGTGAATTTGATGTCAGCTTATGGAATATTATTACTGGTATTCGTGAAGCAGGATTAGGATATTTTAGTTGGAGATCAGGAGTTATAGGTCAATTTTGGTATAATAAATGGTCACCACGATGTTGGGCTTGGATGCTTACCATCAGACCAAATGGAGGTTCTATCGCAACAATAGCCAATACAGGTCTGGGCACCCATGGTGATGGTGATCAGGATTATAATGGAGTAGTAGACTATTTAGAGGTTTTAGATGGATGGCTTGAACTAAGATTTTTCGAGCTCTATGGAATGGAAAACAGTAGAAGTCTTGGATTAAATCATGGACAAACACTAACTGAATATCTACATAAATTTCTCGGTGATGAATCAAAAATGGATGTAAAAATGGTTCAACAATGGCAACTATTTGGTGATCCAAGTCTCCAAATCGGTGGATATCAATAAATATACTAGTTTTTTATCTTCAATACTACTTTGTGATCTCTAATAGTCTTTTGGATTACTAGATTTCATAAACTCACGTAACAATGATGTAGCATAACATCCCTTAGACAAATCAAAATCAAAAGTAACCATCTTTTTATTTTTAATCATAGTATCCTTTTGCATCATCCATTTCATATTATTGATACTTCCAAGAATTGATCTGCGAGAACCTTTTGAAGAAAGAAATGGAATTTTAGGGATTATAAACTCCTGAGTTTTCACATCCTCCTCTTCGATAATCTTATGTTCGATTTCTCCCATTATTCCTTTAGAATACAACGGTTGATTACCAACCAATAAACCAGTGACCATTGCTTTTTTTCTACTAATCTGTTTATTTATTTTATCAATATTTGAAGGTGTGACTTCGATATATAGATTGCTAGATGCCCCTGATCGAAGAGGTATAATAATATCACCAATCCCTGCTTCATATAAGGGTATGTCTTTTTTTATTCGCATACTCACAATTTTATTAAATAAATGGGATTGATAAGCATTAATAAACATTAACAATAAATTTTTTGGTAATGATTGCAAGGCACCAACAAAATCATCTGGAAAGCGTACAAGATGATTCAACATTGCTTTTTCATAATTTAAAATATTAGGATACACCTGCAATGCTTCAGAATAATCATGTGACATATCTAGTTTTTTGCGCAGATTATATATTGCTTCATCTTCTCCTTTAATGGGGTTTGCAATATATGTTAAAACTGCAGATTTAAAATTACCTAACACGATATCTCTACCAACAATATGGGTTATAGGTCTAACCGCTCCAAATCGTTGAATACCAAAAAAATTGGGAAACCCTTGGTTTTTCTCTAAACACTTTTCGACAGATTCGATCTGAGATGGTTCTATTGAATTTGAGATATTACGAATTGTTATAGTGAAATGATTGCCTATCAAATCACCTAAGCGAACACTTTTAGATGAACGATAAATCTTTGTTACCTCAACATCTTTGAGATGAATGCGTTTTATGTCCTCCTCAGAAACATGGTCAAATGACATTAACTGGGTACTGAGAGCACGTTTATCTTTTGTTCCAGCAAAACCAATTCTTTTCTGAGAGATATGTAATTGTTTTGCTAATGATTTAACAAGTCGATGGGTTTCCCAGTTCATTGCAGTTATTTCAGCAATAACAAAACACCCGGTATCATCCTGTTTTGGATATAAAAAAACTTCATTTACAATAAAATCTTTGACATTATGGCGTAATGTTCCTCCTATGCCTGGTTGATTGGTTAAAAAATTATCAATGCCTATATACTGCTCAAAAGGAAATGATTTCATCTATTTTTTACTCTTACTAGTCTTAAAAGATTCTGTAAATGTTTTCATCTCATCAGATAAATGTTTCACTGCCTTTTTTAAGGCATCTTCAGCTGATCCTTTCTTCATTCGGATAAAAAGTATTCTTTTGTTATCAAGAGGATTATCTGCCATACACGCAGCATAATCAACATTTTCATCCTGGGAAAGGATATAGGTAATAGGGTTAAGAATTGTTTCATTTTCTCCAATAACTTCAATTTCAAGTTCTGTTTTTGTTTTTTTAATCAAATTCAATTCCATACATATCCTCCTTTATAATTTATGTAAATCATAGTTTCCGTAATCCATAGCTATACGGCGTTGTTCTTTATTTCCACAATTTACACATTCTAATCCATTCCCTTTTTTCTCTAATGTTTTTCGACATTTGGTACATACAGCTTTAATCGCTCCTAAATCTTTATCTTTGGTTGCTAATTGAATACTTGGTTTTACCTGGATGACTTTCGCACGAATATAATCTCCTGTCTTATACTCAGATGAGGCGTCTTTTATATATCCATTTGCGATTTCTTTAACATGAATTGTCCCATTTGTATCACCTGAAACAGCTCTTTTCTTTCCGATTACATGAATTACATTTGCAATAACCATGGAAGGTTTAACCATTGCAACTTCTGCTATTACAATATCTCCTTTTTTAACTAAAACGGGGATACTTGTTATAGGTAGAACTTTTGCTTTGCGAAATTTTTCATCAACTACATAAATGCCAGCCCGTGAGGCTCTAATAATTCCTTTCTCTTCAAATGTTCCATCTCCGGGTAACAATTCCTCAGAGGTAGATAATTGATCACCAGGTAATACAATTTTATCTTTCATTGGTATTCTCCTTGATTCTTATTCTATCAACGTAGGCAAGCTAAACAATGTTTTAAAGCTTATGGTCATCAACCTCTATAAAAAATCATATACATTTTTATATTATTACTTATCTAGGAGGTTAATTCTACAGGAAACAGGATTCAATGAATAAAAATGAAAAAATCCTTAGCGTGGTAGGGGAGTCAGTTTCTTGATAACTGGGCTCTGGATTAACCATCTCAGAACATGGAAAGTAGAACATCTCATTTTATTTGGTGCTATCTTTTCTATTGCTATACTTGCAACATTATTTTCAACAAGTTTCAAAAGACATTTAAGGAATTCAAAAATAAACAACAAAGAGACTTAAATTAGCCAAACAATACAAAAAATGTACCATAAATAATAATAAACCTAAATTCTATAGATATATGTGGTGGGGAGATTTCATTTTTGTATAAACGCTTGCTCTCTTTTCTCCTCCTCTTTCCTCACCATACAAACCAAACTATACACAACTATATAAACCAAAACCTGCTATTGATCTGTAAGGATTTGGGATAAAAAACTAATTGGTGGTGCAAACAACAGCAATGAATCAGATTTATATAGAAATTGGATGTGGTATTGGATTTATTATATTATTTTTTTATTTTACTATTTGTTTCTATCCATTAATGAGACAAGAATGGAAAAAAAATAAACGAGATTGGCGTTATTACTATCATATCTGTGGGGATGATAACCGAAAATCATATCTTTACTATTTACGTTTTATTCATTCCCTACTGAAATAGTACATTTTAATTATTTATGTTCAATACGATTTCTTGAGTAAAAAGAGTTATAAATACCATATCCCTTTCGGTTGTTCTATTATCAATTACTCTAGGTGAAAGAATGGCACGAAAACCCGGTAGTATGTATAGATATATCAGAGGGCAACCCACTACAAGAAAAGAATATATGGGTGGAATCCCTGCTTCACGTATAGCCCAGTTTGACATGGGGAACAGAAAAGGAGATTTTCCTATACAACTCTCATTAATTGCAAAAGAAGCATGTCAACTGCGACATAACTCATTAGAAGCAGCACGTATCTCTGCAAACAGAGTGCTTGATAAATCAGCAGGATCCACAAACTATCGACTTATTCTCCGAGTCTATCCACATGTTGTTCTAAGAGAAAATAAACAAGCAACAGGTGCGGGAGCAGATAGAGTTAGTCAGGGAATGCGAGCAGCATATGGAAAAAACGTTAGTGTTGCAGCAAGAGTCAAACAAAACCAAGTTCTCATGACTGTTGGTACACAAAAACAATACTTTAAAAATGCAAAAGATGCGCTTCGGAAAGCTGGAATGAAACTTTCAACCCCTTGTCATATCACTGTAGAAAAAGGTGCAGAACTTATCCAATAAATTTTTTACAAATAGTTTTTTTATAGGATTAAGGTATATATTTTATAAAAAAGGGAAAAACTACAAGAAACAATATCAATAATGATAAAGCTAGGGAGATATTTTTTGCAGTTTTTTCTTGTTGCTGTTCACTATCCTGTTTTTTAACTTTTTTTACCAGTGCCTTCATTCCGTCATTAAATAAAAAACCACCATCAAGAGGAACCATGGGTAGTACATTAAATAAAGCCACTGCTAAATTCAACCAGAAAATCCAATATACAGCATTTACTATCATCCAAAATACTGATGTAGGAATCACAGAGAGAGGGCCAACAATTTGATAGGAATCAGTAAATGGTCCAACAATAGGATTATATCCTTGCATATAGCCCCATAATGGTAGAATATAAAATACCAAGAAATTATCAGGAAAATTACGATAGGGCTCCTTTAACACCGACAAGAAAACCTCATGACTTGAAGAAGGACCAACACCTAAATATCCTTGGCCAATATGCGACAGATTTTTTGTATAGTCTGATTTATCATCAAGGATTACTTGTCTTGTAAATGTTCTTTTACCTTGAACAAATGATAGAGTAATTGTTTGATTAGATGTTGTTTGTTTCATCACCTCATAAAAATCATCCATTGATGAGATAGGAGTATTATTCATACTTGTAATAATCATGCCTGGTGTAAGACCTATTTCTTCAGCAGGAGTATCTGGTCCAACATAGATCACTCCAACTCCCTCTGCAGCCGGTTGAACAGCAGACATCAAAACAAAAGAAAACAATAATACACAAATCAACACCACAATAAAATTAGATGTTGGCCCCGCGGCGTACACACGCATACGAGATGCAATAGATGTCTTTTTTAACTCTTCTTCATCGGGTTCACAAAACGCACCGATAGGAACTATAAAAAACAATATCCCAAGGGATTTGACTTTGAGATTATGAGCAAGGGTTAAAATGCCATGTGAAAATTCATGTACCACCATTGCAACGATTAATGCAAGAATGACATATCCGATGAATTCTAACGGTAGAATAGGGTTAATTCCTGGGAGTATTAAAGCCATCTCAGGACCAGGTAATGCTTGTCTTTGTTCTTCTGTAAACCCAAGTACTACCCATGCTTGCATGATTAGCACTGAGGTCATAAGGATCATCATGACAAAACAAAGAATAACTCCAGAGCTTCCAAATGCCTTCCAGAATCGTTTTTTCTTTGAAAGATTTGTAAGAAATTTTTTCCCTTTATTAGTCCTCCACATTAACGCAGGACCCCAAAAAGAAATATTATATTTCTCCAAAACAGAAAAATTACGCAATATTATTACTATTGCTACATATAACAGTATAATTGTAAAAAATATTAGTAATCCTTCAATAAATGACATGTCTTAGGCCCGGGAATGCATCTATCATTTTTAAAGGTAACCACTTGTTTATCATTTGATTTGAGAGACGTTTATTCTGAGGTATCACTGAGATGTTTGGTTTGTTCTTCGAGTTCTTTTTGCTGCTCATCTTCAATATACATCTCTTTAATATAGTGATAGCTGACTGCTCCAATAAATGCAATAAGCATACCTGCTGATACATACCCTATAAAATGAGGAGTAAAAAATGGTTCAAGGGAAATATCATTAATAATAGAGTAATATAACGATTCAAAAATAGCTGAAGAAATAAAACCAAAAGCAAACAATGAAAATGGAACAATCCAATACGACCAATTTACAATTTTTTCACGTACATATAAATCAGTCACTCTGCCAAATGATGCAAGTAACGCCGCTGCAACAATGCCCCAGACAATATTATTGAGAAATTCAAGAATGGGAACAATCCACAATAGTTCTGTATTAAAATTAGTGTTATTATAGGCATAAAAGATACTCACTGCAATAATAACAAGAGAAATAAGATAGGTATAAAATGAAAGTTTCCCTGTCAAAAGACCCGATTTCATCTCATTTAAAAAAATGGCGACACTACGCTCCCAATTAAAAACTCGAATTAAAAGATAGATGCCAAGAGTAAAAATAATTGCTCCGAATCCACTTGAGCTCATATCTAAGATTGTAAAAATTGCCCAGACTAAAAAAATTAATGCAACAGGTAAAAGAAACTGTTTTTTTACTTTATCATCATCAAGTAATTTAATAACACGATAATAGGTATCCTCTAGCTGTTTACTTTGTTTTACACTTACTCGTTGAACAGAGCTAATTTTTATTCTACTTTGTATAATCGGAAGAATATACTCATCCTCAGCACCATCAGAAAGCACGATTGCCTCTGTTGCGTTGGTTTGTTGGATAACAATTTCAAGTTGTTCAGATAACAATTGATCTGAACGAATTCCCACATGAATGTTACCACATAACGTTGCTATCTCAACGTCTTTTCCTTCTTTTTTTAATTTATCATAAGCAGATATGGCAAAAAAAATAGCGTTAAGATCAGAATCCTCTGGATCGATACGACCAAGCTTAACAGCAGCATCTAAATTATTGTCAACACCAATAATGGGGCTTTTAACTTTTGCTTTCCGACCAAAATCATCATCACGGTCAATATTAATAATCAACGTTTTTGCCATTAGTTACCAATTCAGAAATTATGTACTCTATATAAAGTTTTATTCCAACATTAATTTAATGCCCAGGAGCTCTGCTTCCGTTGATTTTTATATAATTTAGCTACTCAACATTTCAAGCATTGTAGATACACATCTTGTTATTATTACAGTATAAAATTACATATGTTAACTTTCAAGACTCAGTAAGTAAATATCAAAAACAATAACATAAACAATATCATAAAAACAGCTAATTTAAAAATACCAAAAATTTATAATATATATTATATAATATCATTTATCAAAACAATATTTTCATTTCAATAATAGAGAGAAAAAGAGGGGGAGGAAATGAAGAGGAAAAAAAATTTAAGAAAAATTATAGATAATCAGAATGCTGTATCTGAAGAATTCACCACACTTCCCAGTATAACAATCATTTTGGTAGGATTTGCACTATTTATTCTTCTTATCGCAAATACCTATTCTGCTTATGAAAGCCGAATAGAAAGTATACAAAAATATCAAACCGCAAATTTCATTGCAACAAAACTAACAAACTCAGATTGTCAGTTCATACAAGAGGCAGGAAGCGTACGATACAACTTATTTACAATTTTTGATACAACTGATCAATGGGATATACTTCAAGAAGAATATAAAAAATCAGCAATAGGATTCAGAATACTACTCAGCTGGGATGAAGGATCATATGAGCTCAACCCATCTGACTACAACTCCTTGCTAACGGGTGACCGAGTCGCTGTAAGCAGAGAAGTTAGCATACAACTCAATCATGCAAGAACAATACCTGGAAAACTTACTATCATCACCTGGAGTGTGGAGTGATATATGAGCCATAAAATAAGAAATCTTATCAATAACAACACCGCTCTCTCTGTAATGTATGATGCAGTTTTTTTCATCGTCCTGATAAGCCTCTCCGGATCACTACTGCTACCTGCAATGATGAATCCAACTGCCATACAAAGTTCTGTTGAAAAACACCGTGAACAACTCGTCGATGAAACGCTTCTCATGCTGATGACAACGCGTGAACCATTCTTTGAATATACATTTGCAGAAACACAATTGGAACAATGGCTCGGAGATTTATATTCATCATTTCTCATTAACAAAAGCATACAAGGCATCTTTGGAAAACAACAACACCATAAAACCTATGCTGATTTATGTACTGAAAACATGCTTTCTCAATTACAAGTATCAGAACATCGTCTAAACCCATTTACTATTCCTTATGATAGCGCCCTTGACACCCATATAAGAAATATCATACAACGTCACACCGGCAATAAATACGTCTTTAACCTCAGTTTACTCTGGAGACCAATAAAAGGGTTGCAATTTGGTGGAGAACTATATGTTGGTGATAATATTCCAGAAAAAAACATCTATGTTGCCTCATCTTATATAATTCTACCACAAACGAGTCTTTTAGAATGGTTGAATCAAATACAAGAATATATTATAGATGTTGTAACTCATGATCAAGAACTTGAAAATATTGGACAATATCTAAAAAATTTTGATGAATTAAATCAGACATTACTAAGTGAAAATCTCACCCGCGTCATCAATAAAACATTTCATGAAGTATTCTTTGAGGGGGTAGATTCAAAAAGTATAGGTGAAAAAACATATAATTTCTCTGGACTAGTTACCACAATAATAAATTTTTTCTATGCAGAAATAATAGATTCAATTGATAACATACTTGATATAACATTACAAGGAATAAATAATCTAATATCGCAACTTGGAGTAGATTTAACAGACAAAATCAATGATTCCTTATTAAATATAACAAATTATTCATTTGGAGGTGGATTAGAAGAATTAAGTCATAACATAACTACTTGGGCTTCCTCACATACAAACAAATTCCTTACCCCCTATATACGTATCTTTGTAAATCAATCTATTGATAAGCTTAGAAAAGATTTAATTTCAACACCTGAACATATCGGTAACGAAGTACTCTGTTTTTTTTATGAAAGAACAAATATACTCAGAGCAGAGATACGCTTGACTTTATGGGAGGGAAAAACATGAAATTTATACAACGCTTTATTCATGATGACTGGGCAAGAATACCTTTTTCACTGATTGGTATTATTTTATTAATTGGAAGTAGCTTTACAACTGTTTATATTGCTCAGTTAGAAGAACAAAAAGCAAAAGAGATATCATGGACTGTTGAAACAAATGAAATTCAGACCATCATTTATTATGTCGAGGCAGATCTTGCAAGGCTTTTGAATTATGCTGCCTGTAAAGCATTTAATGAAGTGGGAAAAAATCCGGTTGTAACGCCTCAACAAGATACAATATTTTATCAAAAAGCTGCGCCTTATGGCGGGGGAAAAGTCACAAATACCGATGTAAATCTTAATATCGTCCGATTTTTATCATATAAAACCTTTAAAACAATGGTAGAAGACAACTTTCAAAACAATTCCTATAAACAAGGAGATTTTATGATAACAGTTTCAATACCTGATTCATGGGAATATCTTGTAATTCAAGATATTACGTTTCTACAAATGAATCGTCAATTTGATAATATCCTTAACTTATGCGAAAAAGATTATCCGGTTTACCCTGTCTTTCGTATCAATATGACTCTCACTGTCTATGATATGAATAAACAACAGAATGTCTACGAGAAAAAACCTGCCATAATAACTATAATAACTAATAGATATCTTCTACTTGAACAACTTACCAATGAATATGATAATCGCCTGAATGGATCATATGGTTCATTAGGAATTAACTGTCTTATAGCAGCCCTACCACTTACCCTAATACGTGGTTTCACTCAACATTTCAATGATAAACCGTTAAATATCATAAGTTCAAAATGGTTGGAGATCATAACAAACGGTGGCATTTTATTAGAGCAAGGATTTGTATTTAACAGTGTTGATCCTTTAGGTGTTGTCTATGTGGGTTATGAAACCACATTAGCCATTCTCAACGATCTTGATGTTGAAATTCCTGATGCAACAGGTATACTTAGTACTCAGGTTTCAATGCCAATAGGGACAAAAAACATGCAAGAGAGATACAATGATATATTAGATAATTATGATTTAAATGAATATATATTAGAGGATGATGATTTATCATTTAGTATAGATGCAAATATTAGTATGATAAGTGAAGTTATAGCCGATGAATTTTTTAGAGATCCCAATGGGAAAATTCTTGAGACTTTTGTCAAAGGATACTCGGCAGATCTCTATACAAGAGTCCATAGGAAAAAACAATCTGGAACAGATAATCAAAATGAGATTGATTCAAAACAAAAAGAGCTTTTTAAAGAGTCATTAGAGGATGAGAAACTAAGAATAAAGGCTGCTGAAGATGCAGCTAACGGCATAGTAGATGAGGGTTGGTGGGTGATAGAAGATTCCATAATCTACATAAGTAATCAAAGTGTGACAATCAATTATCCTTATAAAGGAAATTGGGTATTTGAAAAAGACCCCTCTTCAAATGCCCCGCCTTTATTTAATAATTCGCAGGTGCCTGTCATTTTAGGTGGGGAGTGTTGGGATGTTTATCTTAAACAAGATTGGTTGTATATATGGAAAACAAGGTCAAAGTGGACAGGCATGCAGACAAATGGAACATATAATAAAACATTAGGGAATTTTAATATTGAATGGAAAGAGCATGAATCGTCACATATGTATTATGAGACACAATGGGTTAATATTAGCTTTGAAAGTGATGAGTTTTCAAAATATAATACCACAAAAAATGATATCGTTGACCCATTTAAACAAATAAGTTTTAATGGAAATGTCGATCCAAATCTTGAATATATTTACGAGGGTGGCGCTTCATCTTTGCTTGAATTTTATATGAACTTGATTGATTTTGAAAATGTTAGAGATACTCTATTAATATCTGGCAGCGGTGAGATATATAAAAATGATTTTCCAGTAAGTATTGATCAAAAAACCTATCAATATAGTCATTTGATGTATCCCAGCTGGATTTTTAAAAAAATACATGAAGTAATTATCTCGTGGATGCATATTGTAAATGATAATATTCAAGCAGATATGGCTGTTAATCAAGATATGCCTGCTCATACAATAGAACAAACACTGACAAACAACCTTTTAACTGAATTTACTGATAAAAGAAACAAAATTTGGAATGATATACTTAAATCACAATATAAATCTGATAATAAATTTAACAATGTTGCATCAAAGGTGTTATTTCATGTGGTTGAAATGTATCTTGATGCAATTGAGTCAGAATTAGAAAACATAGCTGATCAAACCATTATACAAGATACAATTAATCAGGCTTTAGATGCACATGATTTTTCATATACAGAAATGCAGGATGATGCAGATACTATGAAATCATTATCTAAAAATTTGCCAATAGATTATCCTCTTGGATGGATTGTGAATTTAAAACATGATAGTGGAATGCTACCAGATGGTTGGGTTGAATCATTTCAGGTAGCTGTAACGCAACGTCCTTCATTTTTAAGTAATGCAACATATACTGATTATTACAGTTCTACTGATGAACATAGTGAAGAGGAAAAATGTGAAATACGATATCAGAACATCAATGTCTTTAGTCCTGGTTCAGAAATAGATAAATTATTAAAGAAAGGGTTTAACGCAGTGAATCAACAAATATCAAATGCATTAGATAGCGGATTTGATAAACTTGAAGAGATATCGGATGAAGGCAAAAAGCAAGAGATTGAAGTTGTTTTAAATAAAATTGTAGATAAGATATATCAGCAATTAAAAAATAATATTGGAACTACTATCATTGAGGAACTTAAAGAAAGTGCACAATTGCAACATTTAAACGTGGATGTTGATGATCTTGCTATAGATACCATTGTTATAGATATAATAGAACAGAGTTATGATCAGGGTAATGCAGTCTTTGCAAACCATTTGAATTCTTCCTATTTTGCTGATGAAACCATCTCTGCTCTTGAAACTAAAATCGGTACTATGGGGCTGGGAGAGGTTGAACAGGCAGTGAAAAATGCTGTGAGTTCACAAATCAATAGTATTTATCAACTTGCCATTACTGAAACAATACATAATTTACGAGATATTTTAAAAGACCAGTTTAATATACTCAGTGAGAAACTTGAGGAATGGGCCTCAGATGAGATTTCAAAGATAGTTTCACAATTTATCCCCGCTGGATTACCAATACTTCCCTATATAGGATGGATTATTACTCTTAACGTTTGGTATGTCAATGTTTATGGTCAGATCCCATATTTCCAAGTGGTGGATGCCTATGATGAGACACTTAGTCATCCTTTCTGGGGGCACATAGCACAGGGATATGAACGAAGGCATTCTGCAATTAGAATCGATATAAACGGCGATGGCATTCCTAATTATATTGGTGATAATACACCTGTTGATTTTGAGTATAAAACAGCGACCATTGCCATTGTCCCACCAAACAAACTTACAGGTATGGGGGATCGGATTGGAGGATGGGACGAACTATCGGTTTACCCATAGTAATAACAGATTTAAAGGGGGGATGAGAAAACCATGAAAAAAAGACTAATGATATCCGTTATACTATTAACTGTAATCTGTACATATAGTATGCTATTTACTCAGGTCGGTAAAGGCTATGAGGATGAGCGGGTGTTTGTCGAAGAATATTTTACTTATATGAATGAGGATGGTAGTTGGCTTGACTGGACGGCCTGTACAGCTGAAAATCAAGATGAACGATTCTCATTACTATTCAGAGTGGGGCAACCGATTAAAGTAAAAATTGTTTTTAGAGCTCAAATAAATTGTACCGTTGATTTAAAGATAACTGAAATTGGAGATTATGCTTATGATGTTCTCGAAGGCGCAGAACATTATAAAAATGTTGGATATGTTGTGATACCTGAGGGAACTGATACTTCAAAGGTAAAAGATACCGTTGTACGTCCTAATCAACTCATTGAATATGTTTGGGTGTTGCAACCGAATAGGCGGTATGCGAGTTCAGGTTGGAGTCGTGTTTCATTAGATTATTTCTGGCAGGTAAGTTTTTTTGAAAAGGCAAAGGTAACTGATACCGTTCAAGGTATAGCATCATTTTTCAATGCTTATATTAGAGATGAATGGAATGGCCCATCTTATCAGCCCTCAGGATTTTCTAATGATTCAAATCTGGTAGATTCTGAGAATCAAATCAGTGGTAATCGTATACCTGGTTTTGATATACCTCTTCTTTTCAGCTCATATATAGTTCTATATTTTATCATAAAAAGAAAACGATATAACACATTACCATAGACATTAAATATTTATTTTATAAGATTTTGCTTTACTCATCATCATAGGATCAATTCTTCAAACACCTAAACTAAAATATACACTACCAATAACAATGTTTATCAAACAAAAAAAAATACAGGACTAACGATAACCATGGATTTTACCTTTAAAAAACCAAAACATATCCTTGCCTTGCTCATTTTGGTAATGGCACTTACCATCATAGTTTTACTCCCCTTATACACCTACTACACACAGATAACCACAACATCATCACTAGAGCAGATACCGCCTCAATTTAGATATGCTGTAGAACTATTCACTCTTATTATACAACTCATCTTTGTTGCCATAGGACTTTTTATCATTGTACCCATCCTTTGGTACAAACTAGTCAATAAATATAGCTTCAAACAAATATTTAACGCAATCAAACTACGAAGAGAAGCAATGGATATTGCCATACTTTGGGGTATGTTGACTATGATAGCTATGTTTGTCATTCTCTTTATTATTGGAATCATCTTGACTACCCTTGGATATAACCTAGATCAATCAGGAAACATTAAAGACCTTGAAGGAATATTTTCAGTTCCTTCAATATTTATCCTTGTTAGCATACAGCCAATCGGAGAAGAAATATTTTTTAGAGGATTCCTATTGGAAAAAATACAAAACACAAAAGGAAAAATCCCAGCGATACTCATCACCTCAATACTATTTGGCATCGCCCATCTCAGTTATGCAAATATCTATCCTGCATTAATCACTGCAATACTTGGAGTTATCCTAGCGTATATGGTTATTAAAACCAAACATCTCATCACTGCAATATCTGCACACATCTTTTATAATATTATCAGTGTCAGCCTCTACATCATAGGATCATCATTTTTCTAAAATACCAACCGTAAATTTATAAACAACAGAACCATGCCATAAAAAAAATACAATATTGAGGGAAAAAAATAATGGTCAAACAACAAACCTTTGTCATGATTAAACCCGATGGCGTACAACGCGGATTCATCGGAGAGATCATATCGCGATTCGAAAAAAAAGGCATCAAAATCATCGCCATGAAAATAGTACAAGTTCCCAAAAAACTTGCTGAACAACACTATGGTATACACAAAGAAAAACCCTTCTTCAAACCCACCGTTGACTACATCACTTCATCACCAGTCGTAGCCATGGTCTTAGAAGCAGACAACGCCATAGATATGATACGATCAATGATGGGAAAAACTAACCCGCAAGAAGCAGCCATGGGAACCATACGCGGAGACTACGGACAATTCATCGGACGAAACATCATACATGGATCAGACGGACCAGACACCGCAGCATTTGAAATAAATCTCTGGTTCAAACCTGAAGAATTCACCAAGTACACACGAATCGATGAACCCTGGCTTAAAGAATAATAATTAATGCAATACATACCACAATAACACAATCAACACACCAACAACAACAAAAACAATCCACAGCAAATACAACAACCTAACACGGGCCATCCAACGAGCTTTTTTCTCAGCAGAATCAAAAAAACGACCAAGAACAGGATCATCTTCAATATTCATTGTTTCTTTTTCTCCATCAATGCCTTAATACGTTTACGTCTAAAAAAATCCTCACGCTCACGTTCCTCAAGCTGCATCTCAATAAAACCAATTGTAGCATTAAGCTTAGGAATCAACGTATTTTCAAGCACATTCACCCGACGTTTCGTTTTCTCAATTTCAACAGATAAGGATTTAATACGAGATTCCACATCAGAAAGAACAATAAGATTATTCACAACATCATTAAAATACACAAACGCATCATCAACAGAAGCAGACGTCTGCAAAAAACTATACATCGGATTCCTTTCATCATTTGATTTCTTTTTTTGCAACACAGGAATTTTTACACCCATAATATTTTCATACTCCACCACCAAATCAGAAATAACTGGAGAAAGAAACGAAACATCCTCCAACACCTTTTCACCAACCGTCATCTGTGCTTGCACCAACGCAAAAAAAGCTTGTTCAAACAGTTTATCAATATCATCCCTTATCTCATTACGCTGATCAATCACTGAAAAAAACTTCTCCACCAACGCATCCCGCTTCTCCTCCAATAATTTATGGCCTTTCTCAGCTAAATCAAGCTTTTTCCTAATCTCTAACAACTGCATCCGAGTCGGCTTCACACCCTCCATAATCTGCTTAGACATATCAATCACAAAAAACTACGAATTATAATACTTCTCAACAAACTGCTCATCAATTTTTTTAAGCTCAGAACGAGGAAGCTTAGACAAAATCTCCCACGCAATCTCAAGCGTACGCTCAATAGTTCTATCTTCAGATACATCCTGAGTGACAAACAACTTCTCAAAATCATCAGCAAATCCAAGATACTTTTTATCCCGCTCACTTAACGCATCCTCACCAACAATAGCAACCAAATCACGCAAATCATTACCCTCAGCATACGCAGCATATAACTGATTAGAAACACCAGCATGATCCTGTCGCGTACGATCTTTACCAATACCTCGATCCATAAGACGAGAAAGCGAAGGAAGCACCGCAACCGGAGGATAAATCGCTTTTTGATGCAACGTACGTTCAAGCACAATTTGACCTTCAGTAATATACCCACTTAAATCAGGAATAGGATGCGTAATATCATCATCAGGCATGGTAAGCATAGGAATCTGCGTAATCGAACCTTTCTTACCTTTAATACGACCTGCACGCTCATAAATCATGGCAAGATCTGTATACATATACCCCGGATACCCTCGACGACCAGGGACCTCCTCACGGGCAGCAGCAATCTCACGAAGCGCCTCTGCATAATTAGTAATATCAGTTAAAATAATAAGAACATGCATATCAAGATCAAATGCTAAATACTCAGCACACGTCAATGCAATACGAGGTAAAATAATCCGCTCAATGGTAGGATCATCCGCAAGATTAAGAAACATCACCGTACGATCAAGTGCGCCAGAAGATTCAAAATCACGAATAAACAAATTTGCTTCCTCAGTAGTAATACCCATAGCACAAAACACCACAGCAAATTTTTCTTTTTTACCCAAAACCTTAGCCTGACGAGCAATCTGAGCAGCCAACTTATTATGAGGAAGACCAGAACCAGAAAAAATAGGAAGCTTCTGACCACGAACAAGCGTATTTAACCCATCAATAGTAGAAATACCTGTTTGAATAAACTCTTGAGGATACTCACGCGCATACGGATTTATCGGCTCACCATTTATATCACGACGATCATCAGAAATAATTTCAGGCATATCGTCCAAAGGATTACCCGTCCCATCAAAAATACGACCAACAATATCCTTAGAAACACCCAGCTTCATCGTCTCCCCGATAAAACGAGCAGACGTAAATTTTGTATCAAGACCACGAGTCCCTTCAAACACCTGAATAACTGCTTTATCCAAAAATGCTTCAAGCACCTGACCAGTACGAATCTCACCAGTTGACGTCTTAATTTTCACAACCTCATTATATGAAACATCATGTACATTTTCAAGAATTATTAATGGACCTTTCACCTCAGAAACAGAGGAATACTCAATATCTTTCCCACTCATGAAGAACGCTCCTTAATTAATTCATCAATTTCTTTTTGCATATCCTGCTCAATTTGTTTAAACCGCTTCTCAAACTCCTCATTTTTAATAGTACCAGACCGAGACAACACCTCACGAGACTTCATCCCAAAAATCTTATCAATATGAACATTTTTAGAAGTAGCCTCTAAAATTAAATCAGAAAACTTCATCATCAACCGAAGCATCTCATACTGCTTTTTACCAGGACAATACGTATCCACCTCATGAAACGCACTTTGCTGAAGAAAATTCTCACGAATCATACGAGCACTCTCAAGAGTCGCCCGCTCACGAGCAGGCAACGCATCAGGACCAACAAGTTTGATAATCTCCTGTAACTCAGATTCTTTTTGTAACAACGCCATCGCTTTATTACGAAGAGATAACCATCCGTCACCAATGGTAGAATTCCACCAATCAGACACCTCATCAAGATACAATGAATACGATTTTAACCAATTAATCGAAGGAAAATGTCGTTTATCAGCAAGATCAGCATCCAGAGCCCAAAACACTTTCACAATACGAAGCGTATTTTGTGCAACCGGCTCAGAAAAATCACCACCAGGCGGAGAAACAGCACCCATCACAGTAATAGAGCCCTCAGTATCTTTAGAAGTCGTTAATTTCGCACGACCTGCACGCTCATAAAACTCAGCAAGACGTGATGAAAGATACGCAGGATACCCTTCCTCACCAGGCATCTCTTCAAGACGACCTGAAATCTCTCTCATCGCCTCAGCCCACCGTGAAGTACTATCAGCCATTAACGCAACATCATATCCCATATCCCGATAATACTCAGCAATCGTCATCCCAGTATATACACTAGCATCACGAGCAGCAACAGGCATATTAGAAGTATTAGCAATAAGAACAGTACGCTGCATTAATGGTTTACCAGTTTTTGGATCTTTAAGCTCAGGAAACTCACGTAACACATCAGTCATCTCATTTCCACGTTCACCACAACCAACATACACCACTACTTTTGAATCACTCCACTTTGCAAGTTGGTGCAGGGTTATTGTATTATGAAGAACCATAGGGCCAAATCCACCAATAAAATTATGATATTTAGGGACAGTAATATCATAGACATCAATTTGTTTTTCAATTTTTTTAATCTCTATAATTTTATCATAATAAACATCATTCATAGTTTTTGATAACTCAAACGTATTTGAATTACTGCAAAGAGATAAAAATTTTTTAAACGTTGAAACACTCATATGTTCTTGATTACCTTTTCCAAAATAATTTGAAGTGTTAATACCTAATTGTTCAAGTTGAGAATGCGGACGTCCCATCTCATTATAAATCGATTCTAAATACAAAGATGATGCTGGTAAAATATCAACAGCAGAATATCCACGTTTCATATCTGAAACATATTCTTTTATCTTCTCAAATTTCACTGATTGATCAGCACAGCATTGATAAAATTTAGATATTTCTTGTTTACCACGAATAAACACGCGATAATATGGCTTATTATTTACCAATTTTTCTTTTAACGAATGAATCACACCAACTCTTAGCAGCAAATAAGAAAGATGTAACTGCATATTTTTACTAGCTGTTGTCAGTTCTAACTCCTTTCCATTATTACCAACATATCCATCACAGTTAAAATATGCTGATAAAAATCGAAATAGTATGGGATTAGGTGATTTCATAATACTAGACGGCACAATACAATTATTTGCTTTTTGTGTATCATGAATGCCTAATCCAACAAATAATTTCAACAACACTGAATTTGATACTTTAACATATTTCACGGTTTTATCTCTACCCTGCGTAGGCCAAAGACCAAAAAGTTCGTTGATAAGATAAAAAAAACGTTGTCTTAGTTGATTATCATTGTTATAAAAATAAATACTTCCATTCTTTTTTAGACTACCATCGCCAATGATATATCCACATACCTCAGCGAGATCTGCAGTCATTTTCTTAGGAATAGTAACTGGAACACTTGTGGTTTGTCCTTTAATTTTTGTTATAGGTAAAGATGTTTTTAAATACTTTGAAAGTTTTTTTACAAATCTAACAGTTGGGGTATTTCTTCCAAGATAATATTCAATCAATACAGCATAGGACATATCAAAATGTTGTGCTAAAGCTTTTTTTGAACCTGCTTTTAAAGCTGCTTTTGTAATAAGCTTTGGAATACGCTTGAGAAGTAATTTATCACCAATACGTTCATTTTCAAATATTTTTTCTAAACAAATTTTTTGCACTGAACCTTTAACAGATATTTTACGAGGAGTAACTAAATAATCACCAATTTTTAACTCAGAAGAAGCAATTTCTTTGATATTCATTTCTGAATCAACAGTTAAGAGTTTATGACTTGGGGTAACTTTAGCTATTCTACCCATTCGGGTTTTAATCTGATAAATACAATCAGTTTTACCTTTATAGACACAATTAGCATTACTTTTTTTAATGGTTTTATCTGAGAATGAATACACTGGAATATGCTTGTTTAAATATGTAAATTCTTCATTGTTTTTGATACATTGTTTTCCTTGGTTTTTGTTCTTTTCATAAAGTGATTTCATAGTAGTAATCTCACCATTTGCTAGGTATACTGGTGTATCGCCTGTAACACATTTTCCAGTACCAAACCCCCCCGGAATTGCAGCAGTACCACCTTTAGCAATTGGAAAAAAAGTATCAATAACACGCTGACCAGTAACCAGGGGTAGAGACGGATCATATTTTTTTGAAACCGGACGAGCCTGGCGAACAGGCCAACGCTGCAACATAGATACTGATTTATCACCATCACTAGTAGAAATAACAGCAATTTCATCAGTTAACGTATATTCACCATCAGAGACAATAGAACTAATAGTACCACTAACATTGGGTGGAACCATAATTTTATGAACAATAAGTGAAGACTCTTTTACTTCACCTATCACATCACAACTCGAAACCATATCACCTTTTTTAGCTGCCACTTTAAACATCCATTTTTTTTTCTTATCAAGTGCATCAGCTTCAACACCACGTGAAATAAAATCTCCAGTCTGATTAAAAATTGAAGGAAGCGGACGTTGAATACCATCATAAATATTGGTAATTAAACCTGGGCCTAGTTCAACAGAAAGAGGCTCCCCTGTTGAAATGACATCTTCACCAGGAGTTAGACCATTGGTATCCTCATAGACCTGGATAATAGCATTGTCATTATGTAAACGAATAATTTCACCAACAAGATTTTCCTTACCAACACGGACAACGTCATACATTTTCGCCCCACGCATACCATTTGCTTCAATAACAGGGCCAGAAACCCTAACAATTTTACCTTTATTTTCCGTCAATTTTCATTCCTCCATCAGTTTGTTTATTTATCGTAATCCCCACCGCTTTTTTCACAAGATGAGACACAAAATCAGTATGATTTTTTATCCTCCCTTTTTTATCAGGTATCTCAACAATAATAGGGATAGCATGAATTAAACGATAATCTTTTAACTCAACACCAAGAAGTTGAACTATCTTCTCAGTCACAAGTAGTACACCAATATCATTGCGTGATTTAATATCATCAAACTCCTTACGAGGGTTATCAGACACAATATAACTATCATGAATACCTGCAAGACGCAAACCAACAGCTGTATCAAAATCACACAACGCTACAATTTTTATGATTTCACCTCCCACACCAACAATCTTTTCAAATATTGTTTTGATACATCTTCATAAATACCTTTAACAATAATTTTTAGGTTTTTAATTTCAAATTCTTTAGAAATTAGAAATCGAAGTGTAGGACCTAGGCTTGAATAATACTGTATTGAAAGATCTTTCATGCGATCCAAAAAATATTTATCTAACCCAACTTCAAAAACTTGAACAGATTGTTCTTTGTTGTATTGTTCAATATTATCTTTTAAAAACCTAAAAAACGAGGTACCCTCAAGAGATGAAATAATAGCTGTTACATTATCTAATTCTGCTAACTCATTAAACTTCCAAACAGCAATTTCTAATCCTTCAGAAATAAATATCTTTTTACAAAACTCTTCAGATACTTGTAGTTGTTTACATCGTAACAACAATCTTATATGAATACAATCAAGTAAAATTTTAATAAATTGTTGTTTAATCTGCTCACATTTATAGGGAACAGACACCACAGAAAGCCTTTGAATAATATATTTATTAAAAATTGAATCAAGTACTAACGGTTGATCAAACTCTTTAGCAATGATTGATATAGAATCTTTACTAATACCATATTCTTTAAGAAGATGAGAAATATCATCAGATTCAACCTGTCGAATCTTTTCTAAAAACAATTTAGTTTTCTCTGCATGAGCATCATTAGGATTAATACGATCTTTTTTATCTCGTAAAAAATTAAGTATTGCATGTTTGACAATATAACTATCAAGATTTTGTATATAGACATCAAAAAATTCCTTCATAGATTTCGAACTATCTTTTTTCATCATCAACAATGTAGAAACAAAACTATCATCCAAAGACTGTTGAATACTAAAGACATCATCACCAGAAATATCATAATCTTTATTATTTTGAAATGATTCCTTAAACGATTCAATATCTTTATTTTCAAGAATACTACTTAACTGCTGTTCCGAAATAAAAGGATTACCCATCGCTTCAAATTTAGCATTTGGATAATTAAATTTAACATACGTCAAAAACGGACGACCCATTACATATGCTATACCTACAAAAATAAAGCATACCATAATCCAGAACGGATAATTATACGGATCAAGTAGTATATCAAACATGATATATTCACCTTATTTAGAAAACAATAGTTTTCCTACCTCAACACGAATAGATGCTTTCTTACGTTTTACAATACTTTCAAAAGTATAATCAAGAGTACTTGTGCCATCACCAGACCGAATCACCACTCCACCAATCGCATTTATAGATCCACTCACGTTAAGATCCTGCTTTTTAGCAACCTCTTTAAGATACGGTTTAGAAACAATAACTTCACAATTCGTACCAAGTTTAGCAATACCTTTTTTTAGAAAACCACTGACAATTTCTTTATGTTTTTTTTCAGAAAGATGAGATAACTCAGCCATAGCCTGGGAGAAACACTGACTAATTATGTCTTCTTTTTCATTCATTACACTTCGTTTACTTTCCTGCTCTGTTTTGGTAAGTAATATTTTTTTAGCATTCTCAGCCTGTATTTTACCCTCGGAAAGAATCTGTTTTGCTTGCTCGTCTGCTTCTTTTTTTGCTTGAGTTTGAATCTCTTTAACTTTTTTATCAGCGTCATCAGCAATCACTTTACTTTTTTGTTGTGCATCTGAACGTATTTTTTGAATAATTTTTTCTGCTGTCATAATCTATTCAACTAACCAAGAAGTCCTAAACCAGTCATCAGTAAAATACCTACAAGAAGTCCAAAAATTGCAATCGTTTCAGGCATAACCGTAAAAATAATGCCACGAGCGGCAACATCAGGATTTCTACCAACTGCGCTAATCGATGATGATGCCACCATACCTTGGTTTATTGCTGAGATTCCAGTAAGCCCGACAGCTAACCCAATCCAAATAGCACCCATACCTTGTAGTTGACTAGCCATTGGTGTACCACCAAGTAAACCAACACCCATCATAAGCAAAATAGCAGTAAGTAACCCATACACCGACTGTGTCATAGGCAATACTTGCAGTACAAGTAGTTTTCCAAAAAGATTAGGTTTTTCTGCTGTAACTGCAACCGCTGAAGAACCTGCAAGACCAAGACCAATGGCAGATGAAATACCTGCGATACCAATGGCTATTGCAGAACCAAGAATCACAAGCTGAGTATGATCCTCTTCAGTTTGCTGAGCACTAACCTGCATTGTTACACCCACAAGAAATGTAACAAATACCAACGCCATTATAGCTACCTTTCTTATTTTCATATTTTCTTTCTCCATTACTTTTCTTTTAATTTTGTATATCTTCTTTTTATTTTAAACGGCGAAAAAGTTTTTCCACCGCCTTCATAGAATCTGTTGAAAAACTCAACATATTGAAGCCGTAATGAATGAACACCAGCACCAAGTGCCTGTAAAATCAAATTCACAATATGAGCAAACACCAGTAAAACACCAGTTATGACAACACCAATAACAGGAATCATATCGCCAATCATTTCAGCTACAACATTAAACGCCAATGCCATACCGGCAGTAGCAAGACCTAGAGCAAGTAAGCGAGCATACGATAACCAATCACCAACATAGCCGGTGATATCAAAAAACCCGATAGGTCCTGCATTAATAAATAACAATACAACACCTACAAGCGTTAATGTTATTGCAATATAAAATAATACTCCTTCAACTTTCCACTCAAGAATAAAATTCCCAATAAGAAGACCACCACCAATTTGAAGAGGTATCCAATTAAAATATTTGGTGATGAGTTTTTTATATGATTTCGTATGAATTGATTGCAATATACCAAGAATTATTCCAACATTAAGATGAATAATACCGCCAATTAAAGCAATAGTAAGAATAACTAACGGGTTACGTAACGGATCTAAAGGTAGAGTGAACCCATAAATGGTCATAGCGGGGATTCCAATATTAAAAAACCGGGGGAATAAATCACCAAAAATACTATTTGTTAACACCCCTACTATTATTGTGATACTCCCTAGCATGATGCCAAGCATTGACCAATCCTGAATCATAGCGCTTTTTTTTCCAAACCGGAAATAGCCAAACAGCGATAACAATAAAATAATGCCACCATAACCCGCATCACCAAGCATTAAGCCAAAAAATAATACAAAAAACACACCCATAAAAATAGTTGGGTTAAGCTCATTATATTTAGGAGTAGCAAAAAGCTCCAGAAACGTTTGAAACGATTTAGCCCATCGCGGGTTTTTTAAATAAATAGGCGGATCATCAGGATTACTTTGAGGAGTTTTAAATTCACATATACAATGATTCTTTGTTGTCTGTTCAACTATTTCAGTAAGTTCTTTTTGATATTCTTGCAACACCCATCCTGTAATAATTGACGTTGACTGGGTAGATGCAAAATTTTTAGTGATTTCACGTCGGTTTTTTTCAAGAGTTATCTCTTCACGAAGTGATAATAAATAATGATATCGTTTTTGTTTATATTGTCTAAGTTTTCCAAGAATATGAATTTTTTCTTTCTTAACATCATTTTTTTTAGCAGTTAATTCAGATAAAACTTCAACAGCTTTGCCCGAATACCCTGAGAAATCAAAAATACTGACATGTTCTTTTAATATCTTTGAAATTTTTTCTTTCACAGAGATATGACAAAAAAGGACTACCGCCCAACACGTTTTTTTCCCAGAACCAAATTTTTTAGAAACCATGTCGGCAAGTTCTATTTCATCAATCTTTTTTTGAAGAACATCATTATCAATGGTTAATCCTGC
Source organism: Thermoplasmatota archaeon (assembly GCA_046496795.1). Classification (GTDB taxonomy): domain Archaea; phylum Thermoplasmatota; class E2; order DHVEG-1; family DHVEG-1; genus JAUWYM01. Next base: position 12,009 of record JAWOGM010000018.1, on the reverse strand, counting down.
ATACATAGCAACATACTTTGATTCACCAAGAAATGATACATCAACATCAAAATCTTTCATATAGTGTAGTTGATTAGAAAGAGCGGTAATTTTTTCTACCTCTTCATCTATCTTATGTAAGGTTTCTTCAAATGATATTACTTCTTTTTCAATACTATGAAGTACTGTCTCAGTATAGGAATAAAGCTCATCAATATTTTTTTGTTCAACAACCATAGCTTCAGGTGTTTTCTCTGGTTTTAGTACTGCTTTTAAGCCTTTTTTTGATGTTTTAGCTTTTTTTAAAATATCAATAACACGACTAACGCGTAACTCATACATGCTTAATGATTCTAGTTCAGCATCCACCGAGCCGGCTGAAGCATTCTCTAAAATATCTTTATATTCACGTGAAATATTTGTAATCTGCATAAAACCAGAACGATGCAACGCTAAAATTAATTCATCAACATATTGCTGATAGACAACAAGTTGAGTTTTTCGCATTGGTTCTGGAAATAAAATATCTTATTCCCCCTTTAATACATGAGAAAGAATACAATCAACCGCTTCAGAAATCTTATCATGTGCATGTTTTTTCATTTCAACAATCTGTTTTTTACCCTGCTGCTTAATTTGTTTTGTATCTTTTTTTGCATCCTCTTTAGCCGAAGAAATCATTTTTTCTACTTTTTTATGTGCAGAAGTAATAATTTTTTTCTTTTCCACAACACTATCTTTTTTTGCTTGCTCAATACGTTGATGAGCATCGTTTTCTGCCTGTTGAATTGTTTGCATAGCTTCAGATTCAGCATCTTTTATTTGCTTGATGACACTCATAGTGATTACTCGGTATGATATAATTTATATATTAGTATTATTATCAAGGTCTACATTCCCCAAAATTTCTCTGATTTGCGTTTAATTTCAATGATTTTTTGTAAAACTTCTTTTTCATCACTATTTAACACATTCATTTCCTTTAACTGTTTGGCATCAGGCTCGGGAATCGACGTATATAAAATATCGTCAGGTTTTATCTGCCTCCCAACCGTTGCTCCATCAATAGAAATAGCCACCTCCTGACCTTGAATAGCTTCTTCAACTGGTTTATTATCAGATTGAATCCCCTTAATTGTTCCAATAATTTTGCCATCATCGCGCATCAATTTCATACCATCACGAATACGACCAGATACTACCCGAACACCAATAACAGCGGGATGGCTCATCCTAAAAACATACTCTGGGAGAAAACGAATCATACCTGGGTGAATAAAATCTTGTCTTCTTTCCCGATCCAGTTCTGATTTTTTCTTTTCAATCCATTCCTCATATTTTTCCATAATAGTATAGATAACATCTTCATGAAACATCATTACATCAGATTGCAATAATTCTTCTTTAGCTTCTTGCAACACTTTTACATTAAAAGCAAAAATAACTTTCTCCAAAGGAGTAAGATAGGCATTTGTCTCAACAACATCTCGCTTTGAGATATTACCAATTTCTGCTTTACGGATGTTAATGCCCCGATCCCTTGATTCTTTTACCAAAGCCTCCAATGAGCCAATGGTATCTGCCTTAATAAAAATACCATCTTTATCAAGCTCTATGTTTGCTTTAGATTGTTCTTTAATCTCTTGTTTTAACTCATCAATATTATTATCAACAACACGCAAAGGAGCCCCAGGAATCACACTATCAAGATTAGGAGCAGAAATTTTAATACCACAGGCAGCATGCGCCTCACAAATACTATCAAATCTCTCCCGAGGATCACGAATCTCATCTAACGGCTTGGGTTTTAACAACGCCTTAATTTTAGTGATAATAGGCTCATCTGATGTACCAAAAATTAGCATATCATCTTTTTTAATTGTCCCGCTATAAATAATAGTATCAGCAGTTGTTCCCAAACCGATATCTTCTTTCACTTCAAGAACAGTACCCTTTGCCGGGCCTTTTTCAGTTTTTAGTTTCTCCTCAAGAAAACGCTGAGCAAGACCAACAAGAATCATCAACAGCTCAGATATACCTTCACCAGTTTTTGAGGAAATGGGAATAATTGGAATGCTCTTACGAAAATCTTTGATATTATAATACATGTCAGATTTAAATTTTTTATCAAAAAGTAAACCAATAATATCAAAAATTTTTTCATCAACCAAAGATTTAACCATTGTTGACTGAGCTTCAATTCTATTTTTTGCAGAACCAGCGGTCTTCTGCCAACCAGAAATTTTATCAATCTTATTAGCAGCAACAATAAAAGGAGTCTTAAACTGCTTTAAAATATTAATAGATTCATGAGTTTGCGGTCGAAAACCCTCGGTAATATCGATAATAACAATGGCTAAATCAGCCAATGAACCACCACGGGAACGAAGCGTAGTAAACGCATGATGGCCAGGGGTATCAATAAATAACAATCCGGGAAGGGTAAATTTCTTTGATGCCAATAACTCACCACAAAACGAATAAATAGCATCAATAGGAACTTCTGTAGCGCCAATATGTTGCGTAATTGCCCCTGATTCTCTCGAAACAACTGCACTTCCCCTAATAAAATCTAACAATGATGTTTTACCATGATCAACATGACCAAGAACACTCACAATTGGCTGTCTTGTATACTTCCCAGACTTCTTCATAAAATATACCTCATTTGAAAACCGATAAAAAACAATACTTTTAAAAAGATATGGGTAAAAAAATAAAGTATTCAACCATAAAAAATAATTTATGATTTATTCTAATGTGGCATGACGAGAATGCATAGATTCTTCAGTCTCACCTTTATTTTTCATCAACGCAGCAACAATACTATCCAACAAAATCCAGGCACTAGCCTCAAACAACGTTCCCAAGGGAGCCAATTGTCTTCTTTTATCATCATCACATGAAACATATAAAAATAAACAAACATCTGCAAACCGGACAATCTTTGCATCTTTTATCCCTGTGACAACAACAACTTTCGCACCAATATTATGAGCGATCTCTGCAGTCATTACTGAAGGAATCGTTTCCCCAGAACCAGTAACGATAAAAACTAAATCTTTCTTTTTTACTGGAGCACCAATGGTTTCCCCAATTACAAATGTTTGAAACCCAAGATGAACAAGACGAATAGCAAAAGCTTTAGCTACGAGTCCTGAACGACCAGCACCATACACAAAAATACGTTTTGCTTTAAAAAACAAAGAAACGACTTTATCAACATCAGATGAAGAAATATTACCTAAAGTGTCTGTTAATTTAAATTGAATATACTCATGTGATTTTTTATAAAGTTGATTATTGCTCATGAAACTTCAGATAAATCTTTATAATACGCTTGTTCTTTTCCAGTACGTTTCATAATTGCTTTTTCAACCATCAATCGAATATACATTGCATCATGTTCAAGCAATGGTGATTCAGAAATAAGGGTGATATTATATTTATTATCAATAATCACATCAATCAACGGTGCTATAGGCATATCCCCTCGTTTAATAGGCAAATGATAAAATTCATTACCATTCTCATACAAAACACCAGTGACATGAATAAGATAATTATCAAGATGCAGGGGTTTCAATTTTTCAAAGATTTTTTCAAAATCTTCACGTTTCTTTAAACTACCATTCTCTCGAGCATGAATATGAGCAAGATCAACAACTGGTAAAGCTCCTTTAACATTTTGACATACTTCAATAACCTCATCAAGCGTACCAAATACTTTCTGCTTACCCATAGTTTCTAATCCAATCTTTGCATTAATCTTTTCCTTTTTCAAAATCCCTGTAAGCTTTTTTGTATTTTTAATAATCATCTTCAATGTTTTCTTTTCACTATTATCGCCGTAGTATCCTGGATGAATCACAATAATTTTAGCCCCAATGCTATCAGCCATTTTTGCTGCCCGTAAAATCTTTTCAAAACTCATATCAATCTCTTCAACATTCCCAGCTAAATTGATATAATATGGGGCGTGAACATGAATCTCTATATCATTTTCCACAGAATATTGTAAAATCAACTCTGCCTCATCCTCAGGCATCACATATAGCCCACGAACAAATTGTATCTCAATTGCATTCAAATCAAGGACTTTATGAGTATATATAATCCCATCTTTATTGGTTCTTCCCTTACAAGATAAAGGAATACCTGCTTGGCCAATACGTATCATATCAAACTTTCCCCACATTTTTTTTTAATATTAAAAAATAATGCTTAAAATATTTTCTATACTACTTCCTCCAGACGACTCATAATATTCCAAATGAGAGTTCGTCCATGAAGAGGAATATTAGGGTCATTGGCAAGTTCATCTAAGGTAGAGACCGCAGAAGCAACTCGAAGATCAATAGGATCAGCATTATCCATTAAAAGTGTTTTAACATTCTCAGCTCCTCTTCTGATATTACGTGGAATAGAGTTATCTTCACTTAACATATCAAGGCCCTCACAGATTTGTTGTATCTTTTTGTCACCGTCCATAGAAATCACCTTTATAGAAGGAGGGTAATCACAAAGCTAGATAAAAATATTTTGGGAGGTAATTTATGTAGTAATATAATCCATATTAAAAATTTTCACAATTTCCTCAGCAATGTTTTTTCCAATCCCTTTTACTTCACATAATTCATCTACTGAAGCATTTGCTATAGCACGTATAGAACCAAAATGCTGTAAAAGACGTTGTGCTAAAACAGCAGAAATATTTGGTAAGCCTTCAATGATAAACTGCTGACGTTCCTGTTCAGACATAGACCATTTCTCACCACGAATAGCAACGGATTTACCTTCCTGTTTTTGCTCCCTTTTTGCCATTACAATCAGAAAATCCGCAGTTTCATGAGCATTTGCAGTCGTTATAATAGGAATGCCAAAATCAACAATAATTGATACAAAACTTCCAAAAATAGCATTATGATTAATATTTCTCTTGGTAAAAAGACCATCACCTTCAACAATTAATAACGGTCTAGAATAGGCACTTCGAAGGTTTCTCATCTGCATAAATAACTTACCTTCAAGTAAAGAATTTAAAAAATCATCAACCTGTTTACGTTCAACACCGATACGTGATGAAAGAATATAATCACCAATATCTAATTGTTGTGTGTTAATGGTAATATCTTTCTGGGAAAGATATCGGGAAATCGATGAACGTGACTCACGATAATCAACTGTTATAACAACAGATGAGCTATTTGAATATTCCTTTAATGAACGCTGGGTATCTTCCTTAACAACCTTTTGGTAAAAACTTTTAGCATTCTCAAAATTATGATGTAGTGAGGACCGTAAAACCTCAAGTTCACTTCTCATCATACGCTCCTTGCGACGTGACGACCAATAATATCCTTCATCAGGAGTTGACTTTGCAATTAAAATAATTACCTTCCCGGCCTTCTTCCTTGCAGTTCGTCCCCTTCGCTGGATGGAACGAATTTCTGAAGGTACTGGCTCGTAAAAAATAACAAGATCTGTGGAGGGAATATCAAGACCCTCTTCGGCTACAGATGTTGCAATTAATACGTTATAAACTCCGCTCTTGAAATTCTCAATTATATCGATCTGTTCTTTTTGGGTTAAACCTTTATCACCCATCCTTCCTGCTTGACCAATAAAACGAATAGGACGAACAGAGTCAATGTTTTGTAATTGGGATAACACATATGAGGCAGTATATCGATAATTGGTGAAAATAATAATTTTTGAATCTTTGTTATCCTGAAATTGTTTTGAGACGATTTCGCAGAGAACAGGGATTTTTGGATGCTCAATTTCTATGGATTTCGCATAAGCCAAAGCTTCAAGAACATCAGCATCGTTCATTATGCTTTTTGAAGCTTTACTACCTGTTTTTAACCCTGCTTCATCTCCCATCCTTTGGAAATAATTTAACAAAGCATGAACACCTTGAGTTTGCATCAATTCAATAGCATGATATAGTTTGAGAGAAGCATTTTGAAGAGAGGCAGCTTGAAAAAACATTTTAGGAGGATTATCCGTTAGCCGAATTTGTTCTTGAATTCTTTTCTGGATATCTAATATTTTCTTTCTATTAATTGTTGATAAAGAAGAAGATTCAATAAAACCCATATCCTTTAATTTCTTAATCCTATTTGAAAGAGCTCTACGGAGAAACTGGATAGTGAACGAAAATTGCTTAGGTAAATCAACTTCTTTCCATTGAAATTTCAGATCATGTACATAAGGGATAACGTCAGGATCATATTTTGTACGAATCTCAATATTTTCAATCTCTAATGTTTTGCAAATCTGCAAAATCTTAGAAATATCATTTCCTGGAGATGCAGTCATCCCAAGCGATAACCGGGAATTTCTTTGTTTTTTGTACATTTCTGCGATAAATACATAGGCGTAATTGCCAACTGCTCGATGAACTTCGTCATATACAATCAATGAAATATCATCTAAGTCTATTCGTTTTGATATTAAATCATTTTCAACAACCTGAGGAGTTGAAATAATAATTTTTGCTGATTCCCACATTGATTTCCTTTTTGAAGGGGGAATATCTCCAGTGAAAACTTCAATTCCTTGGTTTATATTCAAATGTTTTTTTAAAAAGAGAGCATGTTGATTAACCAGTGGTTTAGTTGGAGAGAGAAATAGAATTTTATCTATCTTTTTTTTCAATTGCTCTGCAATGACTACCAAAGCAATAACTGTTTTCCCTAACCCTGTTGGAATTACAACAAGAGTACTTGATTTTTGTGCAGTATAGGCGATATTTTTTTGGTATTCGCGTTCTTCGACTAGTCCTGGCTTTATATATTCATGTTTAACAAACACAGAAAAAGACATAGTATAGGAGTTTTTGTATATTGTGGGGGCTCTGTAAACGTTTACAAAATAACAATCTTTATATAACAACTTAATTTTCTTTTATTGAGTTGAGAATACATGCAAATATTTGGTGCTATCCCTTCATGGGCGTTATTTCTCGGTATTATTTTAATTGTGATTGTTGCATGGAAATTTATTAAATTTGCAATAAAAATCCTTATCGTACTTGTTGTATTTTTTGCTATATTAATAGGGCTTGATATGCTTGGAGTATTTACTTGGATTAATGATAATATTATTTCAGCATTTTTATAATTTATTAACAGCTTGATGCATTACAAAACATGACATGATTATCTTTTTAGGTCAGATTGTTAATATCTGATGTCAGTTTTTGTATATCAAAGGGTTTTGAAATATAATCAGTAATATATGGCTTAATCTCATTAATTTCGTCTAGATAATTCTTTTGCCTTCCAGTAATAACTGATAAAATAATATTTTTTTCAAGTCCTTTTTCAATAATCTTTTTTATAGTTTCAACACCACTCATAAAAGGCATAATAATATCCATTAAAACAATTCCCTCAAATCCTTTTTCAAGTTCTTTAATACAATCCTCTCCACTGTCAACAGCGAAAACTTCAAAATCTTCTTGCTCAAATATCATTCTTAAAGTTAACAAGATATCCGTATCGTCATCAACAATCATTATTTTTCTTTTCATAGATATTACCTCACTACCAATGACCTGATGTTATACTTTGTAATTCTTAGTATTTATATATTGCTTTTTAAAATGTCAAAATGTTAAAATGTCACCCTAAAAAAACGATAGAATAACATGCCTTAAAAAAGACCATATTTCTTTAAGAGTATATTACTTAACGTTCCTATTTGCTCAGGAGAAAGCTCCTCAATTCTATTTGATAAAAACGGAACATTATTTACAAGACCATACAATGAAGACAATGTATTTTTAATTTTTTTACGTCGATGCATAAATAATTTTTTAACTAAAGTAAAAAAGAATACTTCATCAACGACATCAAAAGGCGGTTTTTCTCGAGGAATCAGTTCTACAATACAACTATCAACCTTGGGAACGGGATAAAAACAGGTTCTTGAAACATCATCCAGAATACGACAAAACGTTTTATAATACACACCAACTGAAAGACGACAATAATTCTTACTACCTACTTGAGCAATCATACGCTGGGCAAAATCCTTTTGATAAATTAGTACTGCTTTCTTAAAAGGATATTCAACTAACCGAAAAGTAATAGGAGACGAAATCTGAAACGGAAGATTTGAAACAATCTTATTAAAACAAGCAAGACTGCCTAAATCAACATCTAATATATCATCATTAATTACTACCACATTATCAGGCATCATCAATACTAATTCATTAGCAAGAAAAGAATCAATCTCAACTGCAATAACTTTTTGAGCTCTACCTGCTAGAGCCTTTGTGAGAATACCCCGGCCTGCCCCAATTTCAAGAACAATATCATCTTCACAGATATCAGCATAATCTACTTCTTTTTCAACAATAGTTTGATTAATTAAAAAATTCTGCCCTAATTTTTTCATTCTATCGGTACTGAGAACTTTTATCTATTGGTGGACGAGTAAAAATGCGGTATTTCTGTGTTGGATCAGTTAATTCTAACTCAATTCTATTGGCTATGAGTTTATCAGGTGCCCTTAAAAAATCGATACGCTCTTGCATTTCTTTAAAACTAGTAAAGGGTTTTTTCTTTCGTTCATCAAGAATTTCATGCATCATCTTCTTACCAAGACCAGGAAGCAACTCTAAAACATGAAAACGTGTAGAAATCGCTGAGGCTTCATTAAAAAATTGAACATACCGCTGCTCTAAATTATTAACAACATCTAAAATTACATAGGGTAATTCACCATGACAGGTAGATGTCAGTTCCTCAAAATTCACCCTACCTTTAATTTTTTCAATCTTTTTTCTTTTCTGACTATCACGACCTACATAAATACGCTCACCAATGGTAAAATTAGTATTTTGTTTTGGAATAAGCTCAAGAAAGGTAAACTGATTTTCTCCAAGTGCATACACAATCGGCTTTCTTTTAAAGGAGGGAACATCACCCCTACCTTTTGGTAAATAATCTAAAACATAAACATAATCTTCCATGATGAAAACACCTTCTTATTCTATGTAAAATTTATTGACAATCTCCAAAATTTTTTTTATTTCATTTTCACCAGGATTGGTCCGCTCCTTTGCAAAAATAGCTTTGACACCTTCTTCATCCTTAGGTAAAAGGTCAGCAATTTTATAGGCATGAAATTCTTCGACGGATTCTATTTTTAATAATTCATCAATTAATTCTTTTGTTTGTTTCACCGAAAGTTTAGAAAAAGCCTGCGCATGGTCAAGAGCAATTCGTTGTTCATAAATTAACTCGCCTCGCTCTTTTTCAATCTTTTTTAAAAGATTTTTAATTTCAGCATTAGAAACAAGTTTAGCTTTTTCCTGCACACTCATTATTTAACTCTCCCCAAATGTTCAGGTCGCACAATTAACGTTTTATGTTTATTACCTGCCTTAATTCCAACAAGATACGCATCACCCTGCATCCCCTCTATAACACCAGTTGTACCCTGAAAACGAGGATGCGGCATACCTTTATGAACTGAAGAATCAATTGATACACTAACTTTTTCTCCGGTCTCAAATTGTTGCATAGCTCTTGAAATTGATGAGATGCCTCTGTCTCGTGGTTTTTTACGAAGAATATGTCTGCTTTTACTTCTTATTCCTTTCGATCGCTTTACCATTTCTTTATTCCCCCTTGATTTCTATAACATCAAGTTCTTCTACTTTACAGGGAATGCCTATTATATCACTGATATTAGGCGTTGTTCTACCTGAATCACCAGAGACCAATTCTTTAATATATGTTCCAGATTGCGCCTCGATGATTAATTTAGCTATAGAACCCTCTACTGATTCTAATTTGCAGTTATATATCTTTTTTTCTCTAATCTTGTTTGCTCGCCTATGAGCAACTCTAACAGGTGTTAACTGCTTAATTGTTAAGCTGGGTAATATCTCAGCTACTTCTTTAAGTTTTTCTTTATTAAAAAGTTTTTCACCTTTAATAGTAGCCATATATACTTTATGAAAATCTGAATCTTTTAGTCGAGTTATTTCTTTTTTATCAGACACACGAAGGTCACAGACCTCAATTTTCTTCTCAGCATAACTATTGATTTCTAAAGAAAGCTCAGAAAAGTTAATAGTACGGATTTTAGGGTTTTTTATCTCTAATACAAATGGGCGACCGCCCCCAAGCATCAATGCATCAATATCTTCACGTCCACATCCATGAAACGACTCGTCAGTTCCCTTTGTATACTCTAAAACACAATGAGCAATTAACTCCTCAACACTAGATTCATACATTCTGCCTGAATATTGACAAGAACTGCAACCTTTTCCTCTACAAATCATACACGGCCATTTTGTTTGCGGAATCCCCCGTTTAAATTTTTTATATCGGCCATAGATATATAACGAACGAACCTCAAGAGTAATCTCATCGTAAGCAGTATCAATAATACTAGTTATATCTGGATTATTAAATTCAACAATTCTTTTTAATAAAGCTTCTAGGATTTTCCCAACTTCGCGATTAATCTGCATCTTAATCGGTTCAGAAGAATCAATATTAATAAAGTTCCATAATTCATGCTCCTTTTGAACTATTTCCTCATCAATGATAGAACCTATCAAAAAGGAAGTAAACTCATAATCTTGGATTTTTTCTGTTACTAAATCCACAAAATGTTTTATTTCGCCGGTCAATCCTTCACAAAGCCAACATTTTTTAACAGAAACCTCAGAAATACAATTCAACTTCCTTCTAATCAACACACCTTTTTCTTTATTTGAAATGCCTTTATGAACATCACTAAAAAGCCTGCCCAGACAAGAATCACAAAGATCATATGATTCAATAACTTTTTTTGCTGATGATATACTTTTGGTATTCATTTAAGATTGGCAACATTATAACTCATATAAAATTTTTTATCAAACTAAGACAATTACACTAGTTTTCTCTCCAGATATACCAATACATCAAAAAAAGTAGAGAAAGAAAAAAACAAGGAACAATCCAAAAAACCAATGATCGAGCAACCCCTAAAGCATAGCCTAATGAAAGAAAAAACGCAAGAGCTAAAAAAACGGTTACCACATCTCGATATTTCATATCTCCTCAACGATTTTAAAAGTATTTTCCTATTAAATACTTTATTCAAAAACATATTTAACAAAGTTTTTGATACCACAAAACAAGGGAAGGTTACTACCATGGTTGAAATAACTCCATTTAAAGGAATAACATATAACAAAGAAAAAATAGACAATTTAAATCACGTAATGTCACCACCCTACGACATTATATCAGAGAAAATGCAGGATGAACTTTATAAAAATCATCTGTATAATTTTGTTCAATTAATCCTTGGAAAACAATATCTAACAGATAACGAACAAAACAATCGATACACCCGGGCAAAACAATTATTTGAAACATGGCAACAAAAACAAATCCTCATTAAATCAAAAAAACAAGCAATATATCCCTATCGAATAGAATACGAATTACAAGGACAAAAAATCACCATGAATGGTTTTTTTGTACTCCTTAAATTAGATCCGGAATACAAAATGGTCAAAGCACATGAAAAAACTCTTTCAAAACCAAAAGCAGATCGATTAAATCTTATGAGAGCATGTAAAGCAAATCTAGAACCAATTCAATTACTCTATATTGATAAAGAAGATAGTATAAATAAAACAATTAACCAATCAATAAATAAACCTATTTTCAGCGTAAAAGGCTATGATGGATTTATTCATACACTATCTATAATTGAGGATTCTCTAATTATTAAAAAAATCGAAAAATTACTGAAAGATAATGTATTATTCATTGCAGACGGGCATCATCGATATCAAACCGCATGTAATTTTGCCCAAGAACTACAACAAACGTATGGTAATAACGCTGACGCTCCTTATAATTATCTTATGATCATTTTAGTAAACATTTATGATGAAGGCTTGGCGATTTTACCTACTCATCGACTACTAAAAATTCCAACATTAAACCTTGGAGGTTTATTAAAAAAATTAGAGACATACTTTACCATAGAGCAAAA
>JAWOGM010000049.1:0-5800 GCA_046496795.1 Thermoplasmatota archaeon | reverse complement strand
ACAGAAACAAAATGATAATTACCGCAATAAGAGCATACATGGCATACACCATGAACTTTCTTTTCTTGATAATGCTTTGATATTTTAGTTTACAGTCTTCAGAACAAAATGTTTCTGAGACTGGAGTTGCTTTTCCACATATTTGACAATGGGAATGCGGTGGGATGGATTCACTCATTTGCTCTTTTCCTTCAATTCATTATGAATGCATACCAGTTAGGAAGTTAAAAACATTGTTATGATTCATCAATGTGAACCTTGTTTTGAGAAATGCGTATACGTACAAGTGATTCGATTGGGATGCCAGTTTCCTTAGATATATTTTCTGCTGAAACTCCTTTATTCACTGCTACAAAGACTGAGTTTACGATAACACCCATGTCATCAAGGGTATGAAGAACGGCTTTGAGCGTTCCACCGGTGCTTAATACATCATCAACAATGATTACCGAATCGTTTTTATGCAATCCATTGATGAATAATGTTGCCTCTGAATAACCGGTTTGTTGTTTTACAGGATGCTCATCAGAGAGCCCATAGGATCGTTTTCGAATAATGGTAAACGGTTTGTTCAGCTCAGTTGATAGACTAGTTGCTAAAGGAATACCCATTGCTTCCATGGTAACGATTCTATCAAAAGGGAGATAGGGAGTGATTTTTTCTTTGAATGCTATAGTCACCTCATTGAGCAATGCTGGCGATATCTGAGGAATACCATCGGTTATTGGATGAATGATATACTGATAGTCACCTTTGTTTACGATAGGGGCGTCTTTTAAAGAACGAATTAATAGGTCTAGATTCATAGTTCACCAACCTCTTTACAAGTTTTTTTTAGCACTGTTATGAATTCATCGATTATTTTTTTTGTTATTTGAGGCATGATGACTAACCGAAAACTTGAAAGATGTTTAATCTTGTTTACTTTCCAACCGTATGTTTCTAATCGATTAACGATTTCATTAAGATGATCAACGTGGACAGCGATGACATTAAGTACTGGTTTTGTTACTAATGATAGCCCGATTTCATTGATTTTTTGAACCGCATACGTTGTCATATCTATAATTGTTTGAACACGTTTTTTATAGCCCTCATTCTGTAAATAGTGGGTAACCGCGTAGCCCGCTGCAACAGGTGCCCCTGAACGAGTCCCGAGGATCCCAGCTTGGGTATCAGTGCTGATACATTGTGATTTCACACTGATTTCTTTTAACCATGATTTATCCTTTAGAACAAGCGTACCAAGAGGTATTGCAGCATATCCCATCTTATGTGCATCAAGTGAAATGGTACTGATACCAGGTAGAGTAAAATCGATGACGGGAACATCGTATCCAAGTTGATGAAGAAACGGAATAATAAATCCACCAAAAGCCGCATCAACATGTAAAAAAATGTGCTCTTGATAACAAAGATCGGATAGATCTGGGATAGGATCTATTGCGCCGACATCTGTGGTTCCAGCGATGCCAACGATTGCTGCTGTGTTATCAGTTATGTGTGTTTTGATTTTAGTCACATCCATCGTGTGCTGTTTTGTTAATGGGATTGGTATAAGTTTCATGTCCATTAAGGAAGCAATTTTTTCAAATGAGAAATGTGCTGATGCTGGAAGGATGATTTCATTTTTTCTGCTACGTTTTTTTGCTATCCACATTGCTGAGATATTTCCTTCTGTTCCACCACTAACGATGTGACCTGATGCTGTTTTCGGTGCCTTTACAAAGTTTAAGATAAACGAAAGGAATTTCTCTTCGATTTCTTTAGTACCTGGGAATAAACCAGGGTCACCACTATTGGTTTCTAAAAATTGATAGTAAGCTTTTTTTGCAACTGGATGAGCTTGACAGCACATTGATCCAAGAATATGACCAGAAGAAAAACTATAATCTTTCTTTTGAAATTCTCTTAATTCTTCCAGGATTTGTTTTTCTTTGTCATCAAAAGTAATCTGTGTCATAAATTATCTACGAAGTGACACCTGTTGTTGCGTAATTAATATTTCGGCGGTTTCTTCATGTTTAATGTCACCATCACATTTTAATACTCGTAAATGTATTTTGGTTACATGAAGGAAAAAAAGGATGCAGCTGAGGAGGTTACTTCGTTTTTAAAACTTCCGGTATATACACGATCTGGAGATTATATAGGACATGTTCGTAACGTGTTTCTGAATCTAGAGGAGAAACGAGTGAGTAGTTTGCTTGTGACCAATACGAATTCTTCTATTGTTGAAGGATCTGTTGATGTTGCAGTTCCCTATAGATGGGTTAATGCAGTTGGTGACATTGTAATTTTATCATATTTCCCAGAACGGGTAACCACTCATAAAAAAGATGAGAAGACTGAAGAAGACAACCCTGATGACATTGATATAATCCAATAAATTGTCCTTTGGTTCTCTTTTGATTTTTATCTTATCTGATACGCGTTTCAGTTTGATTTATTATTGTGTAAGCTGATGATTTTTTAGTGTTTCACTCGATATCTTTAGCAAAACATTTTTATTCTACCATTTCTTTATATTTTTTACAATCATGTGGTCAAAAGCAAATCCTTTTATATAATGAAGATTATATTTTATTATAGGATGTTAGCAACCCCGCAGATTAACTTATCTGATGGATATTGTTGTACCACAGATGTACAACAATCTTTAAATAGGGTAATGATAAAAAGAATTACCGGGAATACTAAAAAATAGGTGAAAAAAATGGCGAAAAAATTCGTAGCAATAAAAACTACTCTGATACTAGCAGTCATTATTATCAGTATATTTAATGCTTTATCTTTTACCGCTTCAGCTAGAATTTTTAAAGTTGAACCTATAATTACTGTCACACATGATAGAACAACAGAAAATGTAATTCCCATAAGTGGGGTTTTAGATATTAACCTTAGTACAAGTTTCACTCTTACAGGTATTGGTGCAACTTGGGTTCAAACAAGTAGTTTGTTAAAAGATTCTGCGATTACGGTAACGTTGGATATTTCCACAAGTCATGACTGGGTTGATGTTAGTATTACCAATTCGCCAGCAACATTAAAAATTAATGAGCCGGGTACAAAATGGCGTTCCAATATTCAATTAACAGTCACTGAAAAAGCTCCGGCATTTACATTAGGAAAGGTGACTGTAACAGCTCGTTCAAGTAGGTTAGCTGGTTTAGGTTTTATTATAGAAGAAAAAATAGAAACTTTTGAGGTACCCTTTGAGATTGGTTATTGGGGTGTAGTGTCAATAAATCCTGCGGGTAATTTTAAAGAAATTAGTCCTTTGGAATCAGCTGTTTTCCCAATAGAACTTAATAACGTAGGAAATGGAGTTACTTATGTAGCAATTGAACCAATTGGTGAAATTCCAAGTGGCTGGGTTATCAGTTCTCCCTCTAGTCGAATATTGCAAAGCGATGATATTGCAGGTCAAGATGGTCATAAATCAACAATTTATTTGACAATAAAACCTCCCTTTGATTTTGGTATCCACAATAAACGAGAGACATTCAAAGTAAGATTCACAACTCATCTTTTAGGACGCCCTGATCTCCCTGGCCAAGGTGAAACAATTACATTTACTGTACAAAGTGTTGGGATATCTCCAGGAGTTGGATATGAAATACCCATGATTGCCTTGGTTTTATTTGTTGTCTTTATTGGGATATATATCCTTTATAAGAGACAATTAAATGAAAAAGAACCAAAAGAAAAAAAGAAAAAAGAACCTGTTAAAAAAGAAGAAAATGAAAAACCAAAGAAAAAAGAATCGAGATGGAATATTAGAAAAAAATAACTGGTTTTTTCTTCTTTATATTATTTTTTGATAACACTATAACACTCCCTGTTTGGCAAAATTTAAAATTATACTTATATAGTAATTAAGTAAATATAATATATTAGAAAATTGTTAGAGGATTAAGAATATAGCATAATATTTATATATTATGCAAAAAATAATAAATATGCTAGTTGAGAATAAATAATTAGATGTACAAAACAAATCTAATAAAGTGCTGTGTAGATATGAATACGAAATTACAAATGATTAAAGCATTTACAATATTCTTATTACTTTTTTGTTCATCAGTTGTTATTTTTTCCCCAGCTGCGAAATCAGGTCCATTTGACGACTTTTACGAATGTATTCCACACATTTATATTGATTACAATAAATCTATTTTAGAACAGCTCGTTATCCCCTATGGGGAACCTACAGAATTTTCTATAACGGTAAAAGCAGATATTATGGGCCCCGCAGAAGATATAGTTAAAGAGTTTCTAGCTAAACCACCAATTAAATTAATTGTTGGTTTGTCTATCGAAAATGTTCCTGAAGGGTGTTATGCATCAGTTAATCCTCCTTTAATTGAATTCATACCTCAAAAAGACCTAACATGGAAACCAAATGAAGCAAATGTTACTTTATCATTTACTATAGATCAATATGTTCCTGCTTTCTCAATAAAAAATGTTAGATTAAACATATCAGCACCAATAGATAGAGATTTTGAAGAAGGTGGGGTTGGCGAATCGTATCTAGGTCTGGTTGTTAAACCTGAAGCCTATTATTTTGATATTCCATTCACTGTTGGTTATCAACCTAAATTAAGTTTTTCTTACCCAAAACAAAATGTAAAAAATATAAGCCCTGATGAAACAGCTGTTTTTCCTATAGAAATTGAAAATTGGGGTAATGCACAATCAAATATTAGAATCGAAGTAGAAGATGTTCCTAAAGGATGGACAGCAAATATTGTGGATAATTTGACATTAGCAACAAATCTTTTTGGAGACGAAGCAAAAGGAACTGTATCACTCAATGTTAAACCCCCTATAGATTTTGGATATTATGAGAATAGAACAATAATTACAGTCAAAATGACTTCAACTACAAGACATAATAACTCAGTTTTAGAAGGAGAACCTCATTATCTTTATTTCATAGTTCAAAGTAAGGGAGTTTCAACCGCATTACCATCTGGTTCTGAAATGATCTTTTTTATTTTTGCTTCTATTTTAATAATCTTTTTTGTAATCTATTTAATTTGGAAAGGTAAACATAATAAAGAGTATATGAAAAAAATTAGAGGTAAGGGAAAATGAGAAGAACTCTCAACATGATTTTAGTTGTTTTTCTTATTGTTCTTCCTTCTCTTTCATTAACAGCTATTGCTCAAAATGAAAACATTCATGAACAAGATTTTATTCAATCTTCTTCAGAGCAACAAAATCAGATTAGTGCTTTTGATAAGCAACCATTACTGTGGCTGTTATATCGATCTCGTTATTTAAAAAGGTTATATACGGGTAGATATTTCATAAGACAATCAATGCCTCCTCTTCCAATACAAGCGTCCCCCGGTGCAGTAACTTTGAATTATAACGAGGAGACACATTTTACTATTGGAGGGCTGAACCCGGAGACGGGTGACTATTACCCGTTGGTATTGTTAGCAGGTGGAGGTTCTTATTCCTGGGGTTGGATGAGTAAAAAGACGGGATTTTATTTTGAAGTTGATTCCTTTGAAAATATAGGTGTGTGGAATATACAGTTTGACCCACCAACACTTGAGGTCTATCCAAATAGGAAAAATTTAGATTGGCCTGGCGCATTTTTACCTCTCAAAACAAATGTATCGGTTATGCTTAAGTCAAACGTTACTGATCCATCAATGTTTACACAAGATATTGTATTAAAAATCAATGTTTTTAGAGTGAATGCTAACGATTTATATGGTATTTTTAGAGAGGGTTTCCTGTTGGTCCAGCCGAAGTAGAAATGTCCGCACCCGAAGGTGCA
>JAWOGM010000078.1:0-10685 GCA_046496795.1 Thermoplasmatota archaeon | reverse complement strand
ATTTAATTGTGTCATGATGATTGCTAATGCTTTGAATATTATCCTACAGAGATAAACTTCAAAGAGCAGGTTTTTTTCTTTTTTTTATATTTTGGCATGCTTAATATTTTTATTTTTTTGTTTTTATGATATTGAACACTTGTTACCCATTTTTTAAGATATTTATTTAAAGAATCAATTGTTTTATCTGTACGTTACTTATTCCTGGAGAGTAAGCTATGAAAGATTATTGGAAAAGTAAATTCAGACATTTTTCACCAGATGAACTAGAGATAATACAGGAAGCACTCAAAGAACTCATTAATGAATTTGAGATGGCTATCTGATTAAATATAGGTTAATTTTTTTAGAAAATATTTATTTTTTAATTTTATCTCGTATAATAATTTCCCACTATTGATAAATAATATATAATAGACTTTGAAATTTATTGAAAATTCTTTGTAATATTAATTGAGTGTTTAACGGCATTTTTACCTCTAAAATCCCCCAATCACTTTCTAAACCGTAAATATCTTTTGCTTTCACCCGTATGATATATGTTCCTTCCTCACTCCACATATATGTCGTGGATATTTTTTGCCCAGAGGGATATGGCCCCATCCAGTCGCTACTATTTCCATCACCATAATCCCAGATATAATATACTAAATCGTCATCTGGATCTGTTGTTGATGTTGAATACAGATAGGTAACTCCTGATTTTCCGTTACTAGGTCCTGTTATTATTGGTGTTTCTGGTGGATTATTTCCAATAATAATGGTGTGAGGTTCTGACCATGAGCTCATACTGCCGTAGAAGTCTCTAGCACGGACTCGTATTTGATAGATCCCTGAGTTTTCCCAGCTATGGGTTTGTTCAATAGTTATGCCTGAGGGGTAAGGACCAATCCAAGGACTGGTATGATTGTCATCCCAATCCCATTGGTAGTAAACATCGTCATTGTCTGGATCGATGGTTGATGTATTAAAACTATAACTAACTGATGTATCTCCTTTATTTGGCCCCTGTGGTGTTTCAGGGGTTTGAGGGGGCTGGTTGGGTAAAGTAATATAGCAGGCTGCATAGCCTTTTGAGATAGGTTCAGGTATTTGATTTATAATTGTACCGTTATTATCAAATTGATAAATAAAGCCAGTGCCACCTTCTACTCTTTCAGCAGTCCAAAAATAGTTACCATCATGCCATAGACCTCGGCATGAGGCTGTTGGTGGAAAAAAGTTATTTTCAGGGATTTCTGTTAAGTTTGGCCAGTTACTAATATCCCAGCATTTTATTTCTGTAGTGTTTAATAATGTCCAATAATATGTTCCATCCCATGCGCTTCCTCTCACATTGTAAGGAAAACTGGTCTGACTATCTTTTACACCATTAATCGTATATCTGTTTAGACTCCATTCATTAATATAAAAAAATGTTCCATCAAATGCAACATCATACATAGAAAATAAGGACCAATCATCAATTATTACTGTCAAATCACCAGTTAAGATGTCTACTTTATATAACCTTGGGGCAATCCAATCGGTGACATAGACTTCATTGTTTACGACTTCAACATCGTTAAAGATAAACCAATCGTATTCGTAGTAAGTTATTGGTATCCCCTGCGTTGTTAGAAGATAAATCCATGATTTCGAAGGCCAATCTTGGTTTGCAGTATAGACAATTATTTCTACCTCATCTGTTTGTGTATTTTTCTGGTATATCTCTAGAGGTATCTCTTGACTTACACTGCTTGCAATAAATAATGTAATAGTAAGAATGACTAAACTTGTTTTTAGTACTGAATTTTGCATAATCCATTACCCTCCCCTATTTTTTTAAGGATAGGACTTCGTATTATTAAACTATTCATTACTTATTTAAATGTTATGATGAAAATATGATGAAATTTTTTTTCTTCTGTTTTATCAGTTTTATATCATGATTCATGTTAAAAATGTTAAAAATTAATTTTTTTTTTAGAAATTAATTCATTTTGTAATTGATAGCTCCCCTAAAAACTTATAAACCCTAATTAATACCATGCATCTATTAAAAACTTCGATACCATTAGTTTTTAAGCATAAAAAGAACATTACAAATATAAAAATTAACTAAAACAATATGAGACTACTACGAGGAAGTGATATATATTTCGGTTCTTGAGTTACTAGATTTTAATGAAAATCCCAATGTTGGCATTTACTGCAAAGCAAATGATTCTGTTGTTTTTTTACAAAGCAAACTATTAAATAAAGTAAAAAAGAAGATTTCTTCTACTCTTGGAGCGCCTCTCATTGAACTGTCTATTTCTGATTCAACCATTATTGGATCATTACTTGCTCTTAATTCTACAGGTGCTATTGTTACCAATATCGCTGATTCATCAACATTATCAACAATTAAACAGCAATCTTTGTCAGTTCATGTCTTAAAAGATGTCATTAACGCTGCAGGAAATGATATTCTTGTCAATGATTATGGTGCTCTTATTCATCCAGATATTAAACAATCGTCTATAAAAAAGATTGAAAAAACATTTGATGTGCCTGTATATAAGGGAACTATTGCTTCTTTGAAAACAGTAGGAATGGCTGCAGTTGTGACTAATAAAGGATGTATCTGTCATCCCAAGATTTCAGATGAAGAAAAACAAAATTTGGAAAAAATTTTTAATGTTGAGGTTATGATTGGAACAGTGAATCATGGACATCCAATGATTGGCAGTGGCATTGTTGCTAATTCTAATGGAGCTATTATAGGTAATCAGACAACAGGTATTGAGATGGGGCGTATTGAAGAAGCATTAGGTTTTTTATAGGTAATTATTTTTTTTTATTGTTCTTCAAGTTTTTTCAAAAGTATATATAGTACAAGAATTCTTCTTTTTAGAGAAATAATAATAATATTGTTTTTTAAATTCTTTGCAATAACCAGTTTTTCATAAAGATTTTATTAAAAAAATTTCGAAATGTACTTATATGTGAAGGTGTATTAGCAACATAGGCGGAGAGATGGGATTGCGAGTGTTACGTTAAGATTTTTATGTGCGGTGTAAAACACCTCCGCCGCCTCCCCCATTATTTTTTGTCATTGAAAATCATTATCTTTAATAAGAGTAATTTGTTTTACAGGTTGATTGCATGAAACTCCTATTAATACATAGCGATTACATCGAATATGAAACAAAAAATAAAGCGATTGCTAATGCTGAAGAAATAACTATTCGAAAAGACAGACTTGAGGAGGCATTAACTGCTTTTATTGCTGTTGAAAAAATTGATGAGAAAAATCCTGCTAAAGCAATTTTACAAGCAAAACAGGAGATTGTTAAAACAGCTGAACAACTTAAAGTTGTTAACATCATGCTTTATCCTTATGCTCATCTTTCATCAGATCTTGCAAGTGCTAAAGCAGGGAGAACTATCTTAAGTTCGCTTGAAAAAGAGATGCAGAAAACATCCTTTACGGTTAAACGAGCTCCTTTTGGATGGTATAAGGCTTTTAAGATATCTTGTAAAGGTCACCCTCTTTCTGAACTTTCGCGAGAGATTATTCCCTCTGAAGAAGAAACTGAATCATTAAAAAAAGAACGAAAACTGAGCTCGTATTGGTATATTCTTACAGAAGACGGAATGCTGCATACTATTAATGATTTCAATTTCACTAATCATGTAAATTTGAAAAAATTTTCGATATATGAAAAGGAGAAATCACGTGAAGTTAAACAGGAACCTGCTCATATTAGACTAATGAAAAACCTTGAGATAGCTGACTATGAGCCCGCCTCTGATGCTGGAAATATGAGGTATTATCCTAAAGGGCGTTTTATAAAAAAACTCATTGAGGAATATGTCACTCAACGAGTTATTGAATATGGTGGATTAGAAGTTGAAACACCAATTATGTATGATATGGATCATCCTACATTATCTAAATATTTACAGCGATTTCCGGCTCGTCAATATCAGATAGAAAGTGATAAACGGATGTTTTTTTTACGATTTGCAGCCTGTTTTGGACAATTTTTAATGGCTCATGATGCAACTATTAGTTACAAAAATTTACCTTTAAAAATATATGAGCTTACTCGATATTCATTTCGACGGGAACAATCTGGTGAGCTGACTGGTTTGCGAAGACTTCGAGCGTTTACCATGCCTGATGTACACTCTTTTGTTTCAGATTTATCAATGGCAATGGATGAATTTATCATTCGATATGAACTTTCTTTAAGTGTTTTAGAAAATCTTGGTATCGGAAAAGATGATATTGAGATGGCTTTGAGAACTACAAAAGAATTTTATGAAAATAACAAAGAATTCATGATAAATCTGGTTAAAAAATTAGGAAAGCCTGTCTTACTAGAAATGTGGGATGAACGAATCTTTTATTTTATGCTTAAATATGAATTCAACTTTGTTGATACCTCTGATAAAGCATCTGCTTTAAGTACTGATCAAATTGATATTGAAAACGGAGAACGCTATGATATCACTTTTACTGATAAAGATGGAATGTTAAATCATCCTCTAATTCTTCATTGTAGTCCCTCTGGTGCAATTGAGCGAGTGATCTATGCATTACTTGAAAAACAAGCTATTGAGATACAGCAAGGCAAAAAACCAATGTTACCAATATGGTTATCTCCTACACAGGTACGTTTTATTCCGGTTAAAGACGAGTTTATTGATGATTGTACCTCTTTTATTAAGGATTTAGAGTCTGTTTGTTCATATCTTTTTATTAGGTCAGATATTGATGATAGAGAGCATAGTGTAGGTAGAAAGATACGTGATGCAGAAAAAGAATGGATTCCTGTTATCATTGTTGTCGGGGAATCTGAGCAAAAAACAAAAACATGTACTCCTCGTTTTCGCCTTGAAAGTATTGGGGACTCATCAAAAGCATATACCATGAAAGAGCTTTCAGAGCTCCTCTTACCATATATTAAATCATTTCCATCAAAACAATTGCCCTTATCATTGTTGATTTCAAAACGGCCACGGTTTAAATAATAATAAAATTATTTGATAAATTACAAAAAGAAAAAAAGTATTATTAAGTTGTGGGAGGAAAAAAGATTTGATTGAAAGAAAAACGATTCAGAAAATTGTAGATACCTATGATGTGGAAAATCTTACTATTGGTGTTCTTGGAGGGCATTCAGCACTTGATATCTGCCGTGGGGCAAAAAAACATGGGTTTAAAACACTTGCAGTCTGTCAAAAAGGTCGAGAACAAACATATACAAAATATTATAGAACTCGTGACGATGGTCGAGGTTGTATTGATGCTACCATTCTTCTTGATAAGTTTTCTGATATCACCAAACCTGCTGTTCAAGATCAACTAAGGAAAAAAAATACTATTTTTATTCATAATCGATATTTCTGGGTGTATTTTGATTTTCACGATATTGAAAATAATTTTTCAGTTCCAATTTACGGTACAAGATCCATGTTAAAACTTGAGGAGAGGGATGTACCAAAAAATCAGTATTATCTTCTTGAAAAGGCAAATATTCGATTTCCTAAAATAATTCATTCACCAAACGATATCGATAGACTTGTTATCGTAAAAGTTAATGAGTCAATACGGGGATATGAAAGAGCGTTTTTCTATGCTACAAGTTTTACTGATTACAAAAAGAAATCAGAGGAAATGCTTGAGAAAAAAATGATAACCCGAGAAGCACTTGAAAAAGCAGTTATTGAGGAATATGTTATTGGAGCTCAAATTAATTTTAATTATTTTTATTCAGTTGTTGATAATGAGCTTGAACTTATGGGTACTGATACTCGAAGACAAACAAATCTTGACGGGCTTATCAGACTTCCCGCCAATGAGCAACTTGAGGTGTTACAGTATCTTACTCCAAAAATAATTGAAACAGGTCATATCGCTGCGACTACTAAGGAATCAATTATTGAAAAAATATTTTATCTTGGTGAGCAATTTGTAGAAACAACAAAAAAGGAATGCCCTCCAGGAATTATTGGCCCATTTGCACTTCAGGGGGCAATTGCTGCCGATAAAGGAAAAGAAGAAATGGTTGTTTTTGATGTTTCTATGAGAATCCCTGGAAGTCCGCTGACTCGATTTACCCCTCATTCAGGGTATTTATATGGTGAATCAATCAGTTATGGGGATCGTATTGCATTAGAGATTAAAAAAGCAATATCAAAAAATAAATTAAAAGAGATTGTAACCTAGAGTATATTGTTAGGTTTTTTTAGCTTGCAATCTCTACTAATTTTATCTTGAAAATTAATGTTTTTCCTGTTAGAGGTGGGTTTAAATCAATAGTAACTGTGTTATCTGATACATTAATAATTCTCATAGCAACTCGATGACCATCTTGTAATCGAATCGTAAAAACCATTCCTGGTTCAATTTCTTGGTCTTGGGGGAAATATTCTCGAGGTAATTCTTTTACAAAATCCGGATTATACTCTCCGTATGCGTTTTTAGGATCTAGTTTAATATTTTTTGTTTCTCCAGGCTGCATCCCAAGAAGTGCATCATCTAAGCCTTTAATTAATTGACCTTCTCCAACTCTGAATTCAAGTAATGATCCATGTTTATCTGAGCTATCAAAAACTGTACCGTCTTCAAGTTTTCCAACGTATTCCACCTTTACCTTATCTCCTTTTTTTACCATTTTGGTATTTTTGCCTTTTTTTTCCTTATTCATATTTTTACCTCACTCTCTGTTGTATGACAAACTATATCACTGATGTTATTTAAAGATGGTGTGTTAAACTGTCATAATGGTAGTATCTCAATAGATATAAAAAAATAATGTTTTTATTTTAAATACATCAATCAAAGTTTTTTTGGTTTGAATAAGAATACCAAGAACATTAATATGAGAAATGTAAAAAATAAGAAGCTGATAAACGCCCCAACCAAAGCAATCATTGCAAAGAACGGTTCAAATAAGTCAAAATAATACGGCATGAATACTACGGTAAGAACAATAGAGATAACAATTGAAATGACAAACACGTTCCATCTCCTTTTTTCCTCTGCTGCTTCAGTTTTGATGAGATTATCCTTATCTTTCTCATTCATATGATCGGTATATTCAAAAACTTCTTGATCTTTTTTTAATACATTTTTTTTATTAAAATCCGAATTTTTCGTATCACGATGTAAACTCTCATAATACTCTTTGTATTCTTCTACAGAGTCAAATACTAAAGGTGCACCTTGATATCCGCATCTTTTACACACTTGTTTCCAAGATCCTATGCCATATAAAACACCATCTCCAAGACTTCCCATTTTGATATCTTTACTGCCACAATTTGGACATGCAGTTATTTTAACCATTTTTTCACTCATGTTATTATTCTTTTTTCTGTTATAATCATGTCTATTTTAATATCATGATCTTCTTTATCAATGTCATTGACCATTTGACATTCAAATGCTAATCCTATAGTCGGAATGTGCTGATTCTTATATAATAGCTTGTCATAATATCCTTTGCCATGGCCGATTCGATTCCTTTGAAGATCAAAACCAACAATAGGGACAACAATGAGATCTACCATGTTTATGTCTATCTGCCGTATTGAATTTTGGGTTGGTTCTAAAATTCCATAGCATCCTTTTTCCAAATCATTCCAGCTAAGCAATCTGGATAATAAAAGAGTTCCGTTGTTTGGTAATACCTTTGGGACTATAACATTTTTACCCACAGCAAGAGATTCTTGAATCATTTTATGGGTATCTACTTCTTTTCCATAGGAAATGTAATAAAGAATTGATGAAGATGCATGAAATATTTCTAAAGAAAATAAGGTTTTTTTTATTTGATTGCTTTTTTGTGTAACCTCAGAGAAAGATAATTGCATCCTTTTTTTGAGTAGTTTTTTTCTCTCATCATGTTTCATCTTATTACTACCAAGAAAGTTATCATCATCACGTTATTAATTATTGTCTCTTTGAAATTTTTTATAACCTCGATTTTTCATCATTATTTATTATTTGCATACTATTATTCTAGTTATGTTTTTTCACTGATAGTAATACATAAAAATAATATACTTATTTCTGTATTGTACCTCAAAAAATGGGAAAAACATATCTGTGATAAATATGAAAGGACAAGGTATTGGTTTTGGAAAAGCTATACTGTTTAATGAACATTTTGTTGTCTATGGCATACCCTCTATTGTTTCAGCCATAGGTAATTATACTCTTGCAAAAATTGAACCATGGGAGAAAAAACAAATCATCATTGAGGATAATCGAAAGGCAACTCCCAAGTATAAGGAGAATAAAATAGAGCAACAGAAAGATTCTTTACAAAGGATTCTTAAAAAAATGAATATCGATCAATCAACTCATGGATTTAAAATTATACTAGAAGGGAACTTGTATTGTGCTAGTGGCATTGGGGCAAGTGCGGCGTCTTGTGTTGCTATAGCTAGAGCAATTTCAAATTATTTTGATATGAATCTTACCGATGATGAGATTAATGATATCGCTTTTGAAGGGGAAAAAGGATATCATGGAACGCCTTCGGGTGTTGATAATACTGCATCAACGTATGGTGGTCTTATTTGGTTTCAAAGAGGTGATACGAACTCGATAGAGCGACTTAGAATTCTAAACCCTATTGAAATTGTGATTGGAAACACTGGAAAAGTTGCAAATACTCAGGCAGCTGTTGCGGGGGTTAAAGAGCGAAAAGAACAACAACCGGAGAAATATAATGATATCTTTCATCAAGCTGAAAATATAGCCTATCTTAGTAAAGATGCTCTTGAAAATGGAGATTTTAAAGCTGTTGGAAAACTCATGAACGAAAATCATAAACTTTTACAACAAATTGAGGTTTCCTCAAGAGAATTAGATTTTCTTGTCAGTGTTGCACGTGAATATGGAGCATACGGTGCAAAATTAACTGGTGGAGGTCTTGGTGGTAATATTATTGCGTTAACTCCTGGTAAAGATTGTCAGGAAACCGTTGCAAATGCCATAGAAAAAGAAGGATATCAGACTATTAAAACAGTAGTGGGCTCTTCTCACGGTGGTGCAAATTTTTGAAACTGAGAAATCTTTTAACTACACTTGAAAAAGATAACGAATTAGTCCGAATTCAAAAAGAGGTATCTACGAAATATGAGATTGCAAATATTATTTATTCTCTCAACGAAAAACCAGTTCTTTTTGATAATGTGAAAGGATATCCATTTAAAATTTTTGGTGGAATTACTTCAAATAGAGATATTATATCCAAAGGAATTGATACAACAAAAGATAAATTATTGGAAAAAATGGTTGATGCTTTGCGTAAACCTGTTGAACCATCTATTGTTTCAAATGCTCCTTGTCAGGATGTAGTTATTAAAGAACCTGATCTGTCAAAAATACCTCTTTTATTTCATTTAGAAGGAGATGGGGGTCGATATGGTTCAGCTACTGTTGCTACTATAAAAGATCCTGAAACTGGGAGAAATGCATGTTATCATCGAATAATGGAGGTAGGAAAAAATAGATTAACAGCTCGGCTAATTAAAAAGCGACAAACTCGGACAACATATGATAAAACTGATGATGATCTTGAAATGGCGGTATGTGTTGGTAATTCAACGGCAGTTATGATTGCTGCATCTCTTGGTCCTCCCTCTGGTGTTGATGAATTTTCCATTGCAAATGCACTTGATGAAACAAAGATGGTGAAATGTGTGACAAAAGATCTTGAAGTTCCTGCTGAATCTGAATTTGTTTTCGAAGGAAGACTTATAAAAGAGGTTGATCGTGAAGGTCCTTTTGTTGATTTGACAGAAACCCGGGATTTCGAACGACAGGAGCCTGTTTTTGTAGTTGATTGTATTACTCATAGAAAAGATGCCATTTATCAGGCGTTAATTCCTGGCAGACTTGAGCATAAAATGCTTATGGGAATGCCAAAAGAGCCAACCATCTATGATGAGGTTAGTAAAGTTGTTGATTGTAAAAATGTTTTAGTTACCATTGGTGGAGGTTCATGGCTTCATGGTATTGTCCAAATCAGAAAGAAAAATCCTGATGATGGAAAAAAAGCAATTGAGGCAGCTTTTAATGGTCATAAAAGTATGAAACATGTTGTAATTATTGATGAAGATATTGATATCTACAGTCCATCTGCTGTTGAATGGGCTATTGCAACACGATTTCAAGGTGATACTGATATGATAGTTAACATTAATCAACCTGGGAGCTCTCTTGATCCTTCTGGGAGACATGAACCTGGAAAGAAAACATTAACAACAAAAATTGGATTTGATGCAACTACCGGATCGGGAGACGATCGCGGTATCGAAGTAGCTCTCCTCCCGTACCAGGGCGAAGAAAAGCGGCGGGGGAAGATTTTCGCTCTTCGCCACCTCGTCCACCCACTCCCCGTACGCCCGGGGATAGAGAAGCTCGAGGTCCGACCTCTCTATTGCCTCCGCTTTCCTCTGTACATAGAGATTCATCAATCGAATCGAGTGAAGGTATTCGCCCCGGTCGTTGAGAAGCAGCGCAGCATCGAGGAGCCGTTGCGGAGAAACAGAACGCCACTGAGAACGCAGCAGCTCAACGCCCCGGTCATGCAGTCCGTAGTCGAAATACCCGAAGATTACTTCGGACGGCACATCCTCCAGCTCCTGATGATCAGCGGATGAAATGAACGCGCCGCCCAGCTCCTGCCCGGGGG
>JAWOGM010000077.1:0-5127 GCA_046496795.1 Thermoplasmatota archaeon | reverse complement strand
GTTTACGATTGCTTACTTGAACAGATTCATAGTTCATACTGCTGCTGACTAGGGGGATAAAAGCAATGCCGATACACAGGCAGAGCACGGTAAGAACCATTCCTTTCTTCCAAAAATCTTGATTCATTTTTTCCTAAGCCTCCATGGTTGAATCTACGTCCTGAAATCTGCCAGATTTAATATATTTATATAGCTCCTTTCATATAAACGTTTTCGATTGGAGATTCCAGTTAAAAATTGAATATGTTTTGAAATAACTCACTTAATCTGAAAAAGAGGTTATCTTCTGAATAGGGGATTGATAACGGAAATCGATCAAAGTTATCTCCACCAGGAATAGCATAGGGACTGTTCCAAATGAGCGGTCGGAACAATCTTCTCCGTGCTTCACGATATCGTTCCCGGTAATCACTCCAGTAATTACCAACATACCCATTATCCCACATATTATTCCCCTCATCCACTGAGATTTTATCGTTATCGATAAAATTATTATAGTAAATAACGTTATGATTACAATAAGAATGCAAAAAGATCCCGTATATGTTATTGCTAATGGTGTTTTCTGCGATGGTGTTATCCGATGAAGAACCATACTCCAATTCCAGTGTGATGCCAACCTCGCTGTTATTGATGGTGTTTTCTGTGATGGTGTTATCCGATGAAGAAACCAGATAGATACCATCTTTGTTATCTGTTATAGTGTTACCCGTGATGGTGTTATGATTTGAATACTCTAGATGAATACCCTCCCCATTGTTATCCATGGTGTTCCCCGCGACCGAGTTATTATCCGATGAAGAAACCAGATAGATGCCATGCCAGTTGTTGTTTGTGATGGTGTTTCCCGTGATGATGGTATCCGATGATTCCACCAACCATATACCATCATTGTTATTTGTTATGGTGTTCCCGATGATGGTGTTATCCGATGAATAAGCCATCCCGATACCTAACCCGATGTTGTTTGTAATGGTATTTCCCGAGATGACGTTACGCGATGAAAAATACATCCAGATGCCATGCCAGTTGTTGTTTGTGATGGTGTTCCCGATGATCAAGTTATCTGATGAATATCCTAGTTGAATCCCACTATAAACATTTGATAGATTGAGGTTTTGTATGGTGAATCCAACGCAATTAGCTAAAATCACCTGAGCAGTATCATCAGGTACAACGATATCCTTAGCATTTTTATAATATCTAATAGGCCGATTATTTGCACTATTGTTCTCTATGATATGACTATTCCAGTGGTGGGCATGAAATCCTGTGATTATTATTCCAGTTGAATGAAATATATTATCAGTGATCATGTTATCTGGTGAAAAAGTCAGCCTGATGCCATTCCAGATGTTATTTGTGATGGTGTTCCCACTGATGGTGTTATCAGTTGAATACCGTAGATTGATGCCATAAATACCATTTTGTATGGTAAAGCCAGTGATACGCACCCAATTAGCATCAACATTTACCACGGTGCCTTCATCACCATCAATAACCGTTGTCTCTTTATCCTCACCCTCCAAAATTATAGATGTATTCACTACGAGGTTCTCCTGGTAAAATCCACTATACACAAAAACAGTATCCCCGGGATTAGCTGCATTTATCGCCTCTTGAATACTGGTGAAATCCGCACTGCCATCCGCATCCACGTACCAGGTGGTTCCATTTTCAAAATCAGGTTCCGATGTTGCTTGTGTTAATAGTAGTTGAGATTTATCTAAATATAACACGTGTTCATAGTGGAATTGTCGATGCTCTGCATATGTTTCCATTTGTTTAGAAAATCGTTCTTTTGCATAAGAATGATAAAGATCATCATGGGGAAAAGAACACCGTTCCATGTTTTCAAATGAATCATCTTTTCGATTACTTACTTGAACAGATTCATAGTTCATACTGCTGCTGACTAGGGGGATAAAAGCAATGCCGATACACAGGCAGAGCACGGTAAGAACCATTCCTTTCTTCCAAAAATCTTGATTCATTTTTTCCTAAGCCTCCATGGTTGAATCTACGTCCTGAAATCTGCCAGATTTAATATATTTATATAGCTCTTTTCATATAAACGTTTTCGATTGGAGATTCCATCTTTTAAGGAATTTCTAAATAAGTTTCGTCTTCGTTTATAAATGTTCTACTGCTATAAATATTTTTTTGGGAACATTTATACGTGATTAATGTATTTATTTTAAACGAAAGTTTGGTAGGAGGCGTGTTTTCAGATGTTCAAAAAAATAATTTGTATATCTATGCTTATAATGCTGATTTTTGCAACGATTCCACTAAGTAATATCTCAGTTCATGGTCATGGTTCAACAAATAAACCGAATTATTTAATAATAACGACAGAAGAATTTAAATCCTCTTTTCAAAATTACACCGCAGGGGGCGTCGTGTCAGAAGTAAAAACCCTAACTGAGATTGCAACTGAATTAGAATTAGACAAAGAAGGTGCGGAGATAAAACCAGAGGAAATTAGAACATATATTAATAATACTTATAACAACGAAAGTTGGGATCTTACCTATGTGCTTTTAGGTGGAGACGCTGATATAATACCAGTGGTAAAAATGTATTATGAAACTAATATTCCTGGAATGGCAGGACAATATTATATTCCCGCTGATCTGTATTATGGTTGTCTCACTGGCCCATTCAACGGTAATAAAAATAATAGATGGGGTGAAACTGATGATGGGATAGACGGTGGTGATGTAAATTTTTCTGCACAAGTTTACGTAGGAAGAGCTTGTGTCAATAATAAACAAGAAGTAATAAATTTTATTCAAAAAACGGAAAAGTATGTAAATAATGTCTATGAGGAAAAGGAATATCTTAACAATATTTTAGGAGTTGGACAAAAGTTAACGGGGACTGAGTTTGGTGGTTATCGTTACGTAGATCCAATTTTAGAGTTATTACCTACAGGCAATGAATTTGGATACAACGTGACACGCTATTATGAAGAAGTTGTAGGTGCCGGTAATTTTGATTGGCAGGAGGTAGCTAAAGAGATTAATAACGGTATTAATTTTCTTATTCATTGTGGTCATGGATATGTTGATCACACTATGAATAACTGGTTCAAAGATGACATAGATAACGCATTGAATAATAGAGAGATGCCGTTTTTCATGTATTCCTTTGCATGCTCTATAGGAAAATTTACTTCAGATTCTTGGGCAGAATATATGGGACCAAAAAGTCAGAATGGTGCTTTTGCTCTGATGGTAAACAGTGCACCTGCTATGAGTGTGGGTATGGATGAGTTTGCAGAAAGATTTTGGACTAATGCGCAAACAAAACCACTAGGACAAGCTCTTGCGGAGGCAAAAAGCAGTTTTTATAACTCTTTCAGGGATGATGATCCAGGGTGTGTTAGGAGAATGGTACTCTTTTCGATGAATCTTCTTGGTTGTCCTGCTATAGTTCTTGCTGATCCTCCTATTCCACCGATAAAACCACCTACTGCTAATTTTACTATAGAGCCCTCTCAACCTGCAGTTGATGAAACAGTGTTTTTTAACTGTACTTCTTATGTTAACGAAACGACTAATAGGGAAATTATCAATTGGACTTGGCGTGTTACTTTCAATTCTTCAGATAATGATGATGAAAATTATGCTGCAAACCCGGATTGCCCAGATGGTGATACTAATACAGAAGGATTTTTTAATTATAATGAAAATTTTACTCATATTTTTGATAAAAAAGGATACTATGATGTTAGTTTAACAGTTACAGATAATGCTGGCCAAAATGATACAAAGACTGAAACTAGTGTATTGAAAGTGTGTCATACATCGTATTTATATAGTAACGGTAGTTTATTAACGAATCCGGAGAGTACAAGTGCGAGTTCATGGTCTACATCATTCACAGAATTGCCTTCATTCGTGTTTATACTTTATCCTCCATCGGATGATCCTGAAGATGGGGATTCTAATTCAAGCTCAGAATCAGGCTCATCGGATAATAATAATTATAATCCAGTTACAATTACTTATTTATATCCAGAGGAAACAGTTTCTGTCGATGAGAATGAAACTATAGAGTTTACTGTCGAAGTTGAGAATGGAAGTGGCGATAATTATCTAATCTTGGATTTTGGCGATGGTGATACCTATTCAAACCAGATAGGATGGAGTGCTACTATTAGTCATATCTATGTTGAGGCAGGAATATATTACCCTGATATCGAGGTTCATGATTTAAATGAGTATATCTATGATTCTAAATATGGTTTTAGTAAGATTGCAGTATCACAGAGCAACAATAATCCAATTTAAGAACCTGAGGATCGATTTCTGTATGTTTTTGATGAACAACACCATCATTTGAAGTTTCCAGGTAGGAAGGTAATTATTGGAGATATTGGTGTTGTGGCAATAGGTTTAGAGTCGTTGTCAAGGGTAGATTTCTATCTTAACGACAATCTCGTACTAAGTGATAACAGTGAACCATTCTCATGGAATTGGACCCGTTTTGGTTTTTGGAGAATACAAGGTAACTGCTGAAGCATATGATGTTGATGGTGAATTTGCAAGTAGAGATATCATATGGGTTTGGAAATTTTTTTTGGCTCTTCTCCACTTTGGGGTAGGGAAATTTACCGATTTCCTTCAAATTGGATTAAATGAATATAATTGTTCAAATCGTGTGTTCATTAAATAGGACTCATCAATGAAAATGCCGATTAAATCAAAATAGATATGTCAATACTCCTTCAGGATAATGAATTTCAGGAATCAAATCGGTGACAAATCATTTATTTCTAGGAGAAATAACTACTGTCTAAAAATGGAGAAGGCTCTTTTTTTAAAAATATCCTTGATTTTTAAGGATTAGGGATAATAATCAAATACGATGTTTAACATCTGAAAACCATATTTTTTTCACAGATTGGTTAGCAGCATAGATTCATTCATTGATTATAAAAATCATCGTATCTCTAAGATTTGTAAACTTTGAAAAGATACCTTTTCGATCGAACGGACCCTGCGTCTGGAACTGGTGCACGTCCCGCCGGTAATCCCCCCATCTGGCCGATTCCACAGGAACAGCAGGTTCTACCTGGTTCGTCCGCAGGGTCCATCTTTCTGCAGCGGAGGTCGGGGT
>JAWOGM010000052.1:0-11803 GCA_046496795.1 Thermoplasmatota archaeon | reverse complement strand
TCGCAAACAACAACTCAGGCGACGCACTATTTCTCATGCCAGATGGACAAAGAGTCACAGGTTGGTATCTACGAGATCACATAGCACCCATTGGAAAAAAAGTATGCAATGAACAATCATTCATCCTCTACACAATGAGACACACCTTTGCAACATATCTTTATGAATACACCAAAGACATGAAAAAGGTGGCAAAGCGACTTGGTCATACAAAATCAGATACTGTCGACAAGTACGTTCACATTGCAGACTCCATGAAGGAACAAACGGGAAAACGCAATCTTTTCAACCAAGCCCTCAGATCGATAATAAAAATCGAGAGGATAGCAAATTTATAAAAATGGTTGAATATTAGATTGTTGGCAAAAAAGGCGCCAATCTAACAATTTTTCTCCGAGAAATTCCAGTGGGCCCGCTGAGATTTGAACTCAAGTCTATACCACCCCAAGGTACAAGGATGCCAAGCTACCCTACGGGCCCAAAACAATAAAATGACATATGATACCTATTGAAAAACTTTATTCGTCATAACCCTCGCAAAAAATCCCCCTATTCAAGGTTTCGGATTTTTTTTAATTGAAAAACCAATTGTTGGTCGAGGAAACAACTCAATGCTCATATTCATCTTTTTGGACAAAAAATGAGAATCAACATCCACATCTAGGCCAAAACCCCTTGGGGGACATTTAAAATTAAAAGTCACCATATTATGCCCAAGTTTTGAAATCTGGCGTTGAATCTCAATTTTACATATACCAGAAAGCTTTGTTTTTGAATCTGTAGTACAATACATCCCCCTTACACTACCAGGAGATTCAACAATGGCATACCCAGAATACAACCTACTATCATCAAACCATCGAAGATACTCCCCAGCCTCATTTTCCATGATAAACCGCAAATTAATCGTTTTATCTTTACCCTGAGCAGTAATCTCAAGATCAGTAGGATAATAAAACCCTTTACTTTTCGAAAAAGCAGTCTTATTATATCGAAAATTAATATTTTTTAATTCTTCATAGCGTTTCCCATCCTTACAAAGAATTAACGTCCCCATAACAGGACCTTGCATAATCCAAAATAACACATTGCCGTAAAAAACACTCCACCCATTATCAAGCACCGCCCACGCCCAATCAAAACTTAAGGGATTATTTTCTGTACTCAACGACAATGTTTTAGGAAAAGAAGGTTTTGTTCCCAGAAACTGTCTGCCAACCAACTTAATATACGTAGAAAGGGTTTTCTTGTAATCCGAGAGATTCTTAAATGGATTTGTATAGGAAAAATTCCCCCACACATGCTCATAATACCCAAATCCTTTGATATCATACTGGTCCCCCATAACATCAATGGTACCTGTCAACTTACCATTGGGAATAAACCCATAACGATAACTCCCCAGACCCATAGGAAGATGCCCTTTTGTCGCCTGTTGAGCAACCCAATATGGAAGTGAGGTTGCGTGATAGGTCAAATGGAGCTTAATAGTTTTCTTGCGATTAAACATCCGCATTTCATATAAGGGATATTTTCCCTTTAAAAAACAATCTTCATATTCAACATGAAACAAATCAGGTTTTGAAATCAAACGATCTTTCTCATTACGAGTATATTCCATAAAATGATCCCCTGTCTCACGATTAAAAAGACTTAAATTAAACAGAGAACCAATATTTTTTGGACTCAACTCATACCACTCAGTAAAAGTCGTTTTAAAACTAAATTTCTTCTTATCAGAAATGGTCTGAAAGAATCCCTCCATACACCACCATTCAATTGTACTTGGAAAATGCTGTTTCTCATCATCAGCAGTCCAAACATTACCAGCAGCTTTATTTGAATCCATAAATCACAACAGATATTCAACGATGTTAATTTAATATTTACTAATAAATTCAAACAAAAACAAGCAAAGAGCTAGAAATGAAAGATTTAAATGAAAAATACCATATCATTTTAAAAAATATGAGGGTAAAAGATTGGCAGCAAATAAAAAAATGCAATCAAAAATGACAACAAAGATATATGCCCATATCCAAGCATCACGACCATACACCGTTATATGGTGTGGACTTGTCAGTCTAGCAGGAGCATGTATCAGCTTACAAGCCTTTCCACCCTTTCAAAAAGCCCTTTTGATAACATTTATTCCAATGATGGGATGGATAGCAGGGCTGTATTTAAACGACTATGTAGATAGAAACCTAGACGCAATACAAAAACCACATCGACCTATACCCTCAGGACTAATACACAAATATGAGGCTTTGGCCATCGGTGGAATATTTGCCATCGCAGGATTTATCTTATCATTCTACCTAGGCCTTTACAATATACTCCTTGTATTTCCTGTGGCCCTTCTCGTATTTTGTTATGCAAAATGCTCAAAATCAAAAGGAATATTTGGTAATATCAACCGAGGGGCAATCATCGTCGCCGCATTTTTCTTTGGCGTATTTTCAATTAACACGACGCTAGAAACAATTCCTCTGCATATATGGCTACTCTCAATAGTATTTTTCATCCATGATACCAATAGCAATCTCATAGGCACAATCCGCGATCAATGGGGAGATAAAAAAGGAGGATACAACACCATCCCAGTCAAATATGGCATAACAAAAACACTGTATCTCTGCCTTACCCTAAGCATATTTTATATTATATTGACCGTACTACTAACAACATTTTACAACTTTATACACTATCCAATCAGGTTTTATACACTCTTTGGACTATCAATACTAATACTTTGTAGTATGTATATCTCTCTTTTCAAAAAAAAGATAACACGACAAACCGCGCTGAAAGCCCATGAATTCTTTGTAGCAGAACGAATCACTTATGCCTCAGCCTTTATTGCAGCAATGACCACATCGCTGCTGGTATCCTCCTCTATTTTCATGCTCTGTCTCATAATCTCACTAGTAACTCAGACGATGCTACGTCAACGATATGAATTTATGGAGGAATTATGAAGGTTTTAGTCACCGGTGCAAGCGGTTACATCGGAGGTAATCTAACAAAAAAACTTGCATCAGAGGGCTATTACGTTCACGCCCTTATCCATAAAAAACAATCAGCATTATCAAACAATAGCAACATTGAATATCTCAGTGCAGATATTACAGATCCGAAAAGTCTACAAAAAATAACAGACACCTATGATGCAGTGTTTCACTGTGCAGCACTTGTTAAAGATTATGGACCACAAAAAGATTTTATAAACATAAATGTCCAAGGAACACATAATATCGCCCAAGCATGCAAGAATACCAAATGTTTTGTCTATCTCGGACATAGCCACTATGAATCAAACCAAAAATTAGGGTATTACTCACAATCAAAATATCAAGCAGAAAAAGAGCTACTACAGCAATATCACCAACACAAATTCCCCGTTGTCATTATACGACCAGGAAATGTATTTGGACCGGGAGCAACAATATGGGTCACCCGGTTGCTAAAAGCCATTCAGCAAAACAGAATAACTCTTATCGATAATGGAAAGGGGATCTTTCATCATACCTACATCGATAACCTGATAGATGCATTACTGTTAACAATAAACAATAAAAAAGCAATAGGGCAAACATTTGATATAACTGACGGAGATCATCAAATAACCTGGAATCAATACCTCAATGATCTTGCCGCAATCATCAACAAACCTCCTATCACAAAAAATATATCAAAAAAGACAGCGAAAATACTAAGTAAAATTTTTGTACAGTTTTCTCTTCTCACCAAAAAGCCTCCTCTTCTTTCACCAACAGCAGTCTCAATATTAACAAACACAAACAAAATATCTATAGAAAAAGCCCAAACCATCCTAGGATATACCCCAAAGATTTCCTATGAAACAGCAATCAAACGTATCCAAGAATGGTTTACTGCCAATCAAAACATATTGAAATAATCAGGCAAAGAAAAAAACGCAGAACTACTAAAAACAAAAATCTCTTTTATAATACCGTCGGAAATTAATATTAGTCCCCGCAGGAATCATAGCACCAATATTTCTATTAATACCTATAATCTTAATATCTCTAATGATAATATTTGGCCATGAATAAAACTCTTTAGCTACTTTACGAGCACCCTCAAAAAGTTCTTTTTCAGCCATATGTTTTGGTTTAAAAACAACATCAACCTGATTATAGCGAGACCAATCCCTTGTAATCAATCTATTCTCACGTTCCATTTTATCAAACAAAGGAGTCCCAGGATACGGAGTTAAAATATTAACCTCGAGTACATCAATTTCAATCTCATTTAACTTGGTAATAGTAGTATCAAAAATATCAGGAGTATCTTCATCAAAACCAAAAATAATACCTCCCTGAATCGTCATACCAAATGAATGAATACGTTTCACCATCTTTTGAAAATTCTCAACCTTATTATGAGTCTTTTTAATAGAATTTAACGCCTTTTGACTCACCGATTCAAAACCAACAAACCATTCAACACATCCAGATTTACGTGCAAGCTGCAACCATTCATCATCAACAGTTCCAAGAACATTAGTAGTCCCATTAGAAACCCAAGGTTTCCGAATCTTTTGCCTGATAAGCTCCTTAAACAGTTCTTTGGCATATTTCCGATTTGTCGTAAGATGAGGATCATGAATGACATACAGCCTATTAGGCATCTGTTTAATCTCTTCAACAACATTTTTTATAGGACGCTGTCTAACACCATAATGACAAAAACTACTAATCGCACAAAACTCACAGCGATTTGCACAACCCCGTGTTGTCTGAACAGCACCCTGTATAGGATTATTTACAATAAGATCCCGTCGAATTGGAGGAATATCTGCAAGATCAAAATCTTCATCACGTTCATAGATAGGTTTTAATTTTCCTTGTTCTGCATCTGCAAGCAGCTTAGGCCAGCTTGCCTCTGCCATGCCTAACACAATACTATCAGCATGCTGAGATGCTTCGTTAGGAAGTGCAGTAGGATGATACCCGCCTAACACAACTTTTTTTCCGCGTCGACGAAACTCATCAGCAATCTCATAAACCCGTGGAGCAGTCATTGTATAACAAGTAATTCCAATAATATCGGCATCAGTATCAAAATCAAGCTTTTCAAAATTTTCATTAACAATTTTCACATCATATTTAGGGGGGGTAATCCCTGCTAGATGAGGAAGAGTAATCACTGGATATCCAAACAGAAATGACTCCCAGGAGTCCTTATCTCGAAACGTTGATGCACCATGTTCAATCCTTGGAAACACTAAGAGAATTTTCATAATTATTCCTCTATATTGACTGAGTGAGTATTTAACATTTTTCTTGAATATATTTATATATCAGGGAATATTCTTTTCTTGCGGTCCATCATAGGTACATGCAATCTCAAACATTTTCCTCATTGGTTTTTCCCGAGTCTGTTCCTCATAAACATGAGCAGTAAGCCCAGCGACTCGCCCAAGTAAGAAAAATGCTTTTCCAAGGCGATAATCAAAACCCATATCAGAAATAATAGCGGCAATGGCGCCATCAACATTAATAGGAAGTTTTTTTCCACTACGTTTCTCAAGCTCCAATTCAATAGCCTTTGAAACAGCAATATGATCCCCAGATATCTCATATTCATCAGCAAGATCAAATAAACGCTTTGTTCGAGGATCAGCAGTATGAACTCGATGACCAAATCCAAGAATTCTTTTCTTTTTATCTTTGTGTTCGCTCACAATTCTTGATGCAATCTGCTCAGGTGATATCTCTTCTTGATTCATGGTTTGTACTGCCTGTTGAAGAAGGTGAGCACCCTTTTCGATAGCCCCTCCATGAGCATCACCAATAGAAAGCACTCCAGCTGCAACAGCAGTTGGAAGAGGAACACCACCAGATGCAACTGTCCGAGAGGCAATTGAGGAAGGAGGAGTTACCCCATGATCAATACAAGCTGTTAGTATGGCATCAATCATTTTCCCATGTTGTTTGGAGGGAAGCTCCCCGCGCAATAAGAGATACACCACCTCAGGATAAGAAATAGTACCAATCAAATCTTGCTGTCGATATCCACAAGTAACTAAATTATTAGGTTCAACCTTTGTAATTTTGGATTTCCAATTCATATATCTCACGTTTTTACTCTTTTTATAACATCAAGAACAGTTCCATCAAACCATTTGGTAATACCAATAATTTCATCCCCGAGATTAACAGATTTAGGACCACCAGTTTCTCTATAGGCGATTTCTTTTAGTTCTTCAATAGAACATAAATCAATAACTCCTTTTATTGAATTAATAATATCTTTTCTTTTCGGGTTTATAGCAATCCCTTGATCGGTTACCAACGCATCGACAACATCCCCAGGGGTTGTTATAGTCGTCACTTTTTCCCGGATAACCGGATTTGTTTTACGGTAAACAGGAGCAGTAATAATGCAAAGAGAAGAACCAGCAGCAGTATCCTGATGACCTCCTATACCATGCAAAAGCCGTCCATCACTATGAGTGTTAACATTGACATTAAAAGAAGTATCAACCTCAGTAGCACCAAGAACAACAGCATCAAGACCATCAATGGTACGACCCTTAGAGGTGGGATCAGCATAATGACCAATATCTGCAGGCAAACCCCTAGTTTGCTTTACATAATTCACCGAATAATCATCAAATACTTGTGAATAATAGATATGCTTGACACGCCCTGACTTATAAATATCTATAATTAGTTTGGTAAGTCCACCTGTTGCACAGGAGGCAACAACGTTTTTTTCTTCAAGGCGTTCACCAAGATATTTCATAGCAGCAAGTGAAATTCCACCAGCACCAGATTGAAAAACCATACCATCTTTAATGATACCCACCGCGTCCATAAGATCAACGCATTCATAAGCTATTTTCAACTTCATAGGATCCTGTGTAATTTTTGTTGTACCAGAAGTAATATTTTTAGGATCTCCAATACAATCCACCTCTGCAACATAATCAACATACCGCTCTTGAACCTCCTGACATTCACACGGGTACTCAACAAGAGTATCGGTAACAACAATAACATGATCTGCACACAGAGCATCAATTTGTGAATACGAAATAGGACCAAAGGCATTATCACCCAAGATACCAGTACAATTACCCCTCTCATCTGCTGAAGACGCAGCGATTACCGCAATATTAATATGCAGTTCATCATGTCGAACAGCAGCCCATCGACCCCCATGTGATCGAAGGATTACAGGAGATTTCAAAGGATTTTTTGATACATAATCCCCCACTGGTCCATTCATACTACCTTCAATCCTTGTAATAATACCTTTTTTTATATATTCCACAATAGGTTCATGAACCGGGAACATCGCAGTTTGAGCCATTCGAATGTTTTTAACACCAAGATCAGCAATAGTTTCTAGTGTTTTATTGATAACCGAATCACCGTTTCGTAATTGATGATGAAACGAAATAGTATCCCCATTTTTCAATTTACATTTTTGCAATGCTTGAGCTAATGTCACAACCTTAGAAGAATAACCATATTTTTTCGCCCCAGCAAAGGGTTTGATTTTTTCCCCGTTAATCTCAGAAGGGATTTCTCTACCAGCTGCATTAAGCATAACCACATCACTACACCATGGATTT
This sequence comes from Thermoplasmatota archaeon, assembly GCA_046496795.1. Lineage (GTDB taxonomy): Archaea > Thermoplasmatota > E2 > DHVEG-1 > DHVEG-1 > JAUWYM01. Next base: position 4,191 of record JAWOGM010000052.1, on the reverse strand, counting down.
TTTGATTTCAAAATCAATAAAATCACAATGATTAATAATAATTGCCTCAGGACTTCTTTTTGTTTTATCTCCCTCATGTGAATGTGCATAAATAATATGAACAATCTCATCAGGAAGACCAACCTGCCAGGCAAGCTTAGAACCGGAAACTGGATGACGAAAGACCTCGCCATAAGAGCTTTTTACAATTTTTCCATCCTTTCTATCATATTCCAAGATTTTCCCGACATCATGCAAGAGAGCTCCTGCAATTAAAAAGTCTAGATTTATCTGCTCATCACGTTGATCATAAACTGTTTTAGCAAGCGTTGTAATTCGTTTCGTATGATCAGTAAGACATCCTGAATTTTCAAATAAAAGTGTAAAAGGAATTTCTTCAAGAGAATTCCAACCTCTAATATCAATTGCTTTTTTCCAGACTTCTACAACCATATTCCTAATTTTTTTATCCTTAATCCACTGTAGTTGAGTTGAAAAACAATCTTCAATATCTTTTTTTTCAATCATATTATCCTCCAAATAATGGTTTTTTTGATGGTAATCAGTCACTGTCATATAAAAATATCTTCTTATCATTTAGATAACAATTGTAAAAGAAAGTATTAATATAAATTAATATAAAACAGTATATAGAAAATATTAGAGCCTGGTGGAGAATGCACATTCGTTTAAAAAAAATTGATGCCATAATCGTGGTCGCATTGCTTATATCTTCAGGATTATTTTTATTTAGGGCAGGCTATATAGATGAGTTTTTCTTTTCAGATCCCGCACCTCCACAAGATGATATAAAAAATGAGACAATTATAGAAGAAATAATTACACCACCAACCTCTTTTGTCCCTTCATTTCGGCGTGCAGTTTCTCCCCAGGACGAAGGAGTGCATTACGATAAAATTAGAATTGCACGAGAATGGTGGTATTTTGGAGCGATATTCAACAACGAAGATAGTGAACTAAAAGGTTGGGGTGTTCAAATAGGCTTCCACCACATGGCTCGAGGTGATTTAATTGGAACTGCAAAACCTGATCTTTTCGTTGTAAACCTCTTCAGCCCAGATGGAAAACATTATGGCGGAATGATTAACAAAGAACGATATCTAGGGATTCTTAACACAGGAACACTCATTGCAAGCTCACCAGGGGTAAATGTACAATTTGAAAACTCATGGGCAGAGGGAATATATCCAAATTGGCGTGTCCATGCAAATAGCAATAGTATCGACCCAAACCATAACATTATAATTGATCTTGAATACACCACAGAGTCTCTACCTATATGGACAATAGGGAGCAGGGCGTTTGATCAATCTAAAAGTAGTATTGCAAATTATTTATTTATTGCATGTCAGGTTTCTGGAACAATAAAAATTGATGGCAGAGAATACACTGTAAAAGGAACAGGCCATCATGAACATTCATGGACACCGAAAGCTATCACCCTTGGGACAATCAACGGATGGGACTGGTTCCATTTTACCCTTGACAACGGATGGATAATTTATTCAACAACATATCATCCAATCCCCCAAGCAGTAACAAGTAAAATACCCGAGATTACCCCTTTAAGCATGGTCCTCATATCAACAGACAACGGAGAAACCTTTACCGAACTAAGAAATATTGAAATGCTTATCACCCGTCAAGATGAACAAATTTTTCCCTTTGTAAAAATGCCCACTGATTTTAGTATAACTGCAAAACCAAGTATCAACCCAATCTATGTAGTAAGTCAATCATTATTATTTGGAACAAACCTGGAATTAAACATAGAGATATCAGTCAAAAACTCATATGATAAAATCTGGAGATTTCCAACATATTTAGGAATGAAAACAGGCTATTGCGAAGTTGAAGGGCATCTCTCATGGATAGATGACGATGGAGACCACAGCATCCCAATCAGCGGAACAGGAATCTCCTACAGCATGCGCGCATTACTTTAAGAAGATTTCACAATTTCAACTGATTGATTATCAGCATCAAGTACCACGGTATCACCATTATGAATATTTTCAATATCTATCTGGTCTACACAAGGAATTCCCGCAAGTATAACACCAGTTGCTACGATAGTTTCGGTCTCCTTATTTATAATACCCTTTGGGGCAACCCCATTTTTTTTCAACCCATAAATAACATAAGAACCAACCGTAGAGCCTTTACCACAGGGAAAGACAAGAATTTTATTGGTCACACATTGCCCCTCAAGAGGATGTCCTTTTTCAATTACAATGCCTGTTTTTGCATCAATCCCACCATAAAAACCAATAGGATCAGGTGAGACTATGGCAACTCCTTGAACTTTTCCTGGTGAAATCATTCTTCCTTTCATAATTGTCCCTCGATAAGATCTCTAATATTAGCAAATACTACTTGTTGTTTACAAAAACCAGGTAAATAATTGGCTGCTTTACCTGAATTGACACCTGTAATACGATATCCCATTTCCTCAATAGGTGATACAACCATACAGGTATCAGCAATAATATGACCACCTGCTTTTTCAATAATCTGAGTAAACTGCATTCGATCTGCAACTTCTTTCATCGCTCTTGATGTACAAATCCACAGTGGTTTTTTCAAATGTTTTCCTTTGAGCTTATCAGCAAGAAATGAAATCTCTCTCAATGATGCATGAGGACAACCAAGAATAACCACATCAGGATCTTTACCAGAACTAAGTTTTTCATAAGTATTTTTAAGTTCAGTATTTGTAACAGAGATTTCTTCTAATCCTTTTTTATCAACAAGATCAGCCTCAGGAGTCAAATCTTCCACATGATACAACGCAACAGCACCAGATGCTGCCATCGCCGCTCCAAGCGCTTTTAATTGATCAGTATCAGCATTTTTGATGCCTGTAAAATATGGTATTTTGTTTTTAACCAACTTTCCAACATAATACCCAAGAGCTCCAAAATCAGAGTTAAATTCCAACATAGCATCAACATGAATCTTAACTGAGGGATGTCGATTTTCCCAGAGATGAAGACCATAATTAGGGGTAAGACCACAAATAGCAGCGGCAAGAGCAGATGGACCGCCCTCACGATTAGTTCGAGCACCAATAACTGAATTTGAAAACGAAACAGCAGAGGATTCAGACCAAGCAATATGCTCCCGGAATCGTGGAAGATTACCCGCAAGATAGGGAGTGCATGTTGAGGTAACGATAATTCCCATAGCTTTAAAAGCATCCATTATACGTAATTGGTTTTTAGCAAAATCTTTAGGAAAACCAATAGTTTTCCAGTTCTCAAGATCCATACCTGCAGGATTAAGATAGGTCAACACTTTTACTTTTACCTGTTTTGAGGCAATATCTTCTAAAAACTCGGTCCCAGGATCACCAATAGACTTATAGGAGACACCGGCAACCTGAACAGAACCTACAGGAATCATTTTATCAGCGCCATAAATATCACCTAAGCGAACAAGCAAACGAAACAGACGCTCGGTAACGTCCCCCTGCTCTCCATTGAGTATTTGTTCTTCCTCTTTTGTTAAATGCATTTTATTAACTCCTTACAATTTTCTACAATCAATTCAATCTCTTTTTTAGTGGCATTATGAATATGTACACCACCAACAGCAACAACCGTTGTTTTATATTTCTTACAGGCAGCTTCTGCAATAGGACGCAACACAACATCATCCAAATGACCGGCAAAACAAATGACTTCGACGGCTTTACCTGGTTGGCAAACAATAATACCTCCAATATGGGGCTGCTCACCCCCGCCTAAAATAAAGAGAATATCTTTTCCTATCTTCTTTGTTTCAAGCCATACTTTATATTTTCCCTTACCTGAGGTAATCATGAAGATTCACTGTTTTATATTTCACAATATCATACTTACGTTTATCAACATCTGAAGGAATAGTTGCATCAAATCCAATTTTTGTTGTTAATGTTTTCTTTCCAGGTTCATGTCTCCCAGAAGGATCAAGAGAGCTCCCAGTTTGATTAATGTTAACTATCATATCAGTATCACCTTGAAATCGTGTTGCAATAGCCCATTCAACAGCAGATGGACTGTAGATATCAATATCTTCATCAAATGAATTGATTGGGGTTGATACATTTGACCTTCCGTTCCCTGTAGCGGCTTCCCGTGATTCATCGGAAGATCCCCTGGATTTTTCGGACGAATTTGAAGATCTCTTTGATACGGGTGGTGAAAGCGG
>JAWOGM010000091.1:0-9649 GCA_046496795.1 Thermoplasmatota archaeon | reverse complement strand
CTTCTCTCTAATACCAGATAACTGGGCTAGATAGTTTTCTATCTCTCCTTTTTGTTTTAAAAGGGAGTCTTTTATTTCCAGCCAATTTTCGTCTAAGATTTCACTCTGGAAATCAGCTTTAAGATCTTTGAATTCCTCCTGTTGCCTATAATATTCTTCCTTTAATCTTAGAGCCTGCTGTTTTTCTTCTTGAGAGAATCTATCTTCTAAGAAATCCCTTCCTGTATCCTCATTAATCTGGGTTTCTAAATCTTTGAGTTCATCATAATCGGCGTAATTATTCTTTAAGACATCCAGACGAACCTGCTGAACTGACAATCCAGCGATCTTTTGCTTAGTTTTTTCTTCACGCTGCTCTAACCTTTCAATCTCCTCTTGCTTATATATATATGAATCAACCTGTTCTAAAGCCGATTTTTTATCCTGCATGGCATCTTGAATGTGAGTATGATAACGTTTAAATTCAGCTACATCCGGGTTGCCTCGTTTACCTCCGATTGCTTTAGCCTGCTCGAAATAACTTCTAGCTATTTCAGGGAGCTTAATTATTTCTGTAAGACCAGCTCCTAATAAGATAGAATATAAGCGATTTTTTTCTTTATTATTTTTTATCTCCGCTGGTATTTTCTGAAGCTCTGCCAGGCTGATGGTAAATATCTGCTGATAGGTGAATCGATCAAGATCGTTATATAATTTAATCGGCGAGGTAATCTCCGGTCCAGTCCCCCATTTCTGGCTAAGTTTTGGCTGAGCATATCCATTTAAAGTTAGGCTATAAAGATCACCGCTATGGGTTACCACTTCAGATGCCAAATAATATTCATCGGTAGCAGGGGGAATTGAATCATCCTGAGGTAAACCGTATCCCAAATAGCGTAAAGCCTGGAGAAAAGTGGTTTTTCCCGCCCGATTGCTCCCTCCAATAACAATAATCCCCTCACCCAGATCAGATAATTCTTGATTACTAAAGATTCCAAAGTCTCGCAAATATATATTCTTAAAATGCAAACCTATTCCCCCTCCTGGAGCAGTTCGGCCAATATAAGTTGTTCAGCCTCTTTTAGCAGCTCTGCTTTCGTTTGCGGGTCCGGGTAAAATTTATCCGAAGCTCTTTCTTCTAATTGTGCGCTCCCCTTCCAAATTTCGCCCCAACTTTGCAGCAGCTCTTCTTCAAGTTCTCCATCCTGCCGTATATCTTCAAGAATGTCGGCAAGTTCCTGGTAAAGCTCATTATTTTTTTTTAGCTCTTCCAGCTGAGGTAGTTCTTTACCCGTCCTAAAGACTAAGGAATGGGACCATAAAAATGGACTGGTCTCAGCATATTCCCCGTTTAATTTATTAAGCAGCGTCGTCCGAACTTCTTCCCTGTATTCCTCAATGTGATCATGAGCCGGCCCTCTCCCTGTAACCAACCAGCGAACTATATACCCTTTAAATCCTGAAAAAGAAGGAGAAGCAGTTTCTTGAGTTTCTTGCCTAAGTAACTGCTCTGCTTCACTTTTGATTACAGATTCAAGCTCGGTAAGATTTTTTATCAGGTTATCTCCCAGATCAATTTTTATCTGCTTATACACAACTGAAGCCGCAGGTAAAAATGTGAAATTTGCCTCATTGTTATCATCTACCTCCACCAGATAACAACCTTTTACTCCTAATTCCTTGATGTTCCTACCCTGGGGTGTGCCAGGGAAAACTATGCCGGGTTGGCTGGCTTGAAGCAGTCGCCTTTGATGAATATGGCCTAAAGCCCAATAGTGAATATCATTTTTCTCTTCCAGATCAGCTTTAGAAACAGGAACATATCTTCTATTATCAGCTTCTAATTGGGTATGTAAGATGCCCAGATTAAACACACCACCATCAGGTACTGTATAATAATTATACATGCTGCGACTTTCGAATTTCTGTTTATATGACTGCCCCAAAATTCGGGCTGCTAATCGTCCTCCCTTAACTATCTCCTTCAGCTCCACCTGCTCGCTGGAAAAATTGTAAACATTATCAGGTAACGCAAACGGCTCTTTATTCTGGCCTAAGGGGTCATGATTACCTGAAACTATAAAAATGGGTATCCCGGCTTCATCAAGGCGCTGGCACTGCTCACTAAAGACTCGACTGGCCTGAACAGACCGGGCTTCTCGATCATACAGATCCCCTGCAATCACCACAAAATCCACTTTATATTCTATAGCACAGGAAAATATCATTCCTAAAGCTTTCCTGCCCGCCTGTTTAAATATCGTTTTTAAACTCTCAGGAGGAGTTCCCCCATAATTTAAAGGCTTGCCTAAATGAATGTCTGCTGTATGAATAAATTTTAATTTTTCAACCAATCGACTAACACCTCCCGCCTAAAATCGCCTACTTAAAAGCTTCTCTAAATACCAAAAAAAACCTGCATAAATGCCTCAAAAAAGCAATATTTTCTCTAGCTGGCAGGCCATAAGTTGAATTATGAATTTTAAACCGCTATAATTAAATAAGGGTAACACGGTTGCCGTGGGGTTAAGTATTGACTCTGTGCCATCTAAAAAAGCATGGGCAGAATCAATAGGGATAAAAGAAACAAGACTGCTTTCTGATTTCTGGGAACATGGACGAGTGGCTCAAGAGTATGGCTTATTCAGAGAAAAAGAGGGGTTTTCACAGCGAGCTAATATCCTCATTGATGAAAAGCAAACGATTATTTTTGTAAAAACGTATCCGATTTCCCAGTTACCTGATATACATGAAATAATACAATTCATTGAATCCCACTAATTCCACAGTTAAGACAACCTTGAAAATAGATACCTTTTTAGTAGCCCCCGCCACCGGAATATTTCTTACTTACGATAAGAACTAGGATAACCGCTGAAAGAATAACAAAGACCATGAGGATGTCGAAAAGGGAAAGCGCTGAGAGAAACCCTTCATCATTAGTTGATCCGATAAGAATGCTTTTAGTAATCGAGTCTTGGTCGTTATCGTTATCGGTAACAGTTAAGGTTACTTGATGTCGACCGGTTGATGAAAATAAATGGGTAGGATTTCTTTGTGTTGATGTCGTTCCATCACCGAAATCCCAATGATAAGAAATAATAACACCATCTTGGTCAAAGGAATTATCGTTGAAATCAACTGGTGAACCTATCAAATAGGTATCGTTTTTGGTTGTATAAAAAAAGTTAGCACTTGGCGGGGTATTTAACACAGTAATCTGTTTTATAATGGTTGATGAAGCATTATCATTGTCAGTAACAGTTAAGGTTACTTTGTAGACTCCTTTTTCTATAAAAGTGTGTTGAAACGAGGAAGCATGTTCATAAAAACTATCATTAACATTCCAAGTTCGATTCATGATATAACCATCTTTGTCTGTAGAAGTGTCAATAAAGTTAACTTCTTCTGTGGTCATTGGTGTTTCAGGAATAATCGTGAATGAAGCAGTTGCTGGAAGGTTTTGGATAACAAGTGAATACGTTTGAGTGTCCGTTGCTCCTAAGATATCTGTGATTGTGAGAGACACTAGATACAACCCGTTTAGATCATATTGATGCGTGGTGTTTTGCTCTGTAGAAGTGTTTCCATCACCGAAATCCCATTTCCAAGAAATGATCTGATTATCTGTTTTAATTGAAAGATCAGTAAATGAGATTATGCTTTCTATAGTAGGATTAGTTGGACTCATATAAAAATCAGTTTTCGGTGGAGTTGTCACTGGACTAATCAATGGAAAAAGATCACTAGCATTCTCTGTTATGTTATACGGGGTATCACCAATGCCATCATTGTTTGTATCAGTTCCAGTGTACTCATCCCAATAGTTACCTAGTATGTCACTATGCCAACTATTTTGACTAGAGTGATCCATTGCATGGATCGTGTTATTTACAAAATTGTTTGAGTATACGATGTTATTATCTGAATTGTTACTTATCATGATTCCAATATCGTTGTCTAAAAAGGTAATGTTAGCTATTGTACAATGAGATCCATAAAGTGATATGCCAGTTGCTGAGTTGGTAATCGTTATGTTTCTTAATATGACATCATCTGCATTAATCGTGAACGTGTTTTGATCTAGGGGTGAGATAATAGTATAAGCCTTGTTTTCTCCTTTTATTGTAATTGATTTGTTAATCCATATTGATTCAATGTATGATCCTTTTTGTATAACAATTGTGTCTCCATCTAATGCATTATCAATTGCTTGTTGAATAGTAGAATAATACGTTTCATTATTTGAATCAACGGTAAGTATTTCTGCAATACCATTTGTTGATATCAAAAACAATGATAGTATAAATAGAACAAAAAAGAATAAAAATGTAGTTTTTCTAGAAAGAAACAGATGACTACTTAAAAAAAGCAGTTTATACTTTCTTTTAAATGAGAAGAAGTGTTTTCTTTTCACAGTGGTTGCTCCATTTCTTTTTCTTTTAATCCTTTGGAGTAATTGATATTTGAACCTTAGTATTATATGGATTAGGGTCAATTGGTTCAACTTGTTCAATATTTACTATAGTCACTCTGCTTTCAAATATTGTTTTAAAGATTTCTGTTATTGCCACTTCAAATTCTGAATAGCTTGATATATGATTTACCCATCCAGTGCCTTGATCGTATGGCGGAGCCTGATATCCAGGTTGCGGAAACGCAATACTATTATTTAACCAATATATATCCGGATCTGGACCAACTGCAAGACTACTGAACTCATCTTTGCTTTCATTCATTTCCAGGGTTGATACCATGTATTCTCTGGCTTCATCAGCACTTTGTTTTCCAGGATCCGTCCAGTATTTATTCCATGCGGGACTTTCAAAACTATCAAAAAAGACACTATCTCCTGCATCAATAGTGACATCATCAATCCAAATGCTTCTACTCCAACCCAATCTTGAATAAAATTTAATATTGAAATCAGAATGAAAATACTGCGAATCTGTAATTGTGTACTGTTTGTTCAACCAGGTATCCTTTGAACCTGTTCCCAGATCTTCAATAAAATTATAATCTTCACCATTATAAAAATATAATTCAAGATCTCCACTACCTATGTAACTACTCAACCGATAATAAAAACCAATGTTTAGTGCAGTTGCATTACTAGTATCAATATTTTGTGAAATAAAAGCACCATCCCTATTTGTAGTTGCATGAGCTGATACAGTGCCAGTATACGATTGGCTTGTGGACTGAATCCAACCATTTCCATCCCAATCACCTGTATATCCCCCAGGAATCCATTCACAATTAGCTTTTCCATCGGTGACCAGAATTAGGACATTTCGATTTTCTGAATCATAATTTTCACTTTCATATATTGTATCTGTGCCAAGATGAATAGCACAAGAAGTTGGTGTTGCTCCCTGCATTTGAACAATTGAATTAATATTAGATGATACCATCCCACAATTGGATTCTGACACAATTAGTGGGTCAATCTCCTTTCTTGCATGAATATTACCTAGTCCTCCTCCAAATTGAACAACATTAAGTTCAACGGACTCATCCCTAGGAAAAACATCATTATTTGCAACAGCATTTGCCAAACCAGTTCTCATAATATTCCAGTCTGTTGAGCTAATACTTCCTGATCCATCTAAGAGAACGGAAAGCTGAGTGAACAATCGTTTTTCAATTAGTGTTATCTTAGCATTTATGGTTAATGTTGCATTTTCACCAATATCAATTTTGTCAATAAACCATATTCCAGATGAATTAGAATAACTTCCTTTTGTTGTTGTATTCCAATTATGCTTCAATCCTTCAGGGAGAAGACAGCGAATGTTAATACTTCTTGCTCCAACATCTCCTCCTCTACAGGTCGCAACAATAGTAATTGTTACATCTTGGTTAAGAGATGGTTCCTCAGGATTAAACGTTGCTTCAACGCTTAGATCGCTCATTGGATTTAACTCAAGAGTTCCAATAAAAACTAACGAATTGGATTCAACATCCATTGCAGTCACTTCAACAGAATCATACTGTTCAAGATAGTCAATATCATATTCAAATGGGATATAACACCGTTCACCAAGTTTCCATTTATTATCAAGTTTAGCACTTTCCTCTAAAAAATCCGACACCAAAAAAGAGTAAGAGGTCTGATTTAATGTATATGAAATCCTAGCATCTAGATCAATTGGTTGACCGCCACGATGCTCAAGAATAATATTTTTTCCTTCAACCGTTCCTACGATGTTTACTATCTTACCTGATGAAACATCTTGATTTGAAAGCACGGTAAAATAAATAACAGTGAACACAGAAACAGCGATTAATAATAATAGAATCGTACCAATGATTTCAGATACTGCATTATTCCTTCTTTTATTCATACATATCACCCTTTTTTAATTTATTTTTATTCGATCCATCCTGGCGCGATCTGAGCAAGGATTTCAACGTACCGAATATCACAAACAGTAGATCCTGATCCTTCATATTCATTAAAATCTACCAAAACCATATTCCCTGAGACACTAACCAAGTCGGCGTTATATGGATTGTCTGATCGTTTTAACGTACTTTCAAAAACAGCTTGCCATGCATTGGGATAATCAGAGATAACTGTTATCTTTGAAAGGTTAAGATTTGGGTAAGGATCAGACGTGATGAATTCAGTATGAATTGGATAGGTACTATGGCCACTCACAAATGATTTATCTAAACTTGTTGTAGTGTTAATTACAGTAAACGTGATTCTTCCATCAAAAGGAGGTTCTGCATAACCTGCAAGAAACAGTGGTTTACCCATAAGCATGGAATTTGGATGTTGTGCAACTATTAACGCACCGGATTCAAGGATATAATCCTGGCGAACAAAATATGAATTTCCTGAAGAAAACTTGATATTTCCAACAGTGAAATTCAAAAAACCTGTTTCATGCTCGATACTGATATCACATTCATTTTCGGAAATACCTAACGATCCAAATGTTTTCCCCGATGACAAAATCGGAAGGTTACTAATCCCCAATCGTATCGATGAAGAAATCGCCGTTCTTTGTCTCAATGTAGCTTGAAGATCAGTTGCATACTTCAACTGAGAAAACTGGCTAGATACTTCTTCCATATGTGCCGCTTCAGCTTCTTCCAACCATTGAGGCACAAAAGCAGTATTGATCATGATTACAACTGAAAGTGCTAAGCCGATTAGAAGAACGGTAACAACAATACCTACGACTGCTTCATCTGAATTTCTTAAATCTTTCATTATACCACCATATCATTTATTTATTATTTTCTTAATCAATATATGTTATTTCAAGAACTGGGCGATAATTTTCATTTGGATATTCTTTTGATCGGAAATAACTGGAAGAATGGCAATCTAGTTCATCATTATCTTTGATAAGCCAACCATAATTGTTATAGATTCCATTCAAAAAAGATTGTACATCATTAGTTACGTTCCAAATCATCCAATTATTATTATTATTTGGAACGATAGCGCCATCTGTTATGGTACTGTCATGATCTGGGCGGTTATTCCATCTAACACCATTTTCATTCCAATTATCAATAACTCTATGAACATCATATGTTCTTCCAACTGGATTTGTATATTCACAAAGATAATAATCATCATATTTATATAGTCTTAATTCTGCTGAAATAATTGTTTTTCCAGATAATGATGAAACATCAAAAGCAATAAGGCCATGGCGAATATATGCAAAACCAACTCGTAAATATTGATAATTTCCATAATTTGAATTTGAGTTTTCTTGAATGTAACTATCCTTCGACGGAGTAAATACCTCTGTTAAAATTTGAATGTCCTCTGTAGTGAACTCCCAAATCGGACCTTCAGTTGAAACACCATGTTCATCCCAAGCAACAATCTTCCAGTAATAGGTTGTATCATACGAGGGAGCTGATGAGGAATAACTGTTACTGCTCTGATTATTAATTATTTTTGGCGGTGGATTGCTCGTGCCAAAGTATACATCATATGTAAGTGTATCGCCATCAGGATCAGAACACTCCCAGCTTAAGATTGGATTTACTGATGTGATTGATTCATTTGGAGGATTTTCATTATATGGAATCAATGGTGGATTATTCTCACTTCTTGTCGTGAAATGATATTTGTCAGATTCAACGATTGTTTTTCCATCGGTAACTGAAACATTCCAGTAAAACGTTGTTTCATAACCAGATGTATATGGAAATGTATCACAATAATATGTACCATCACCAATGGACATGTTTGATCCAATCAGCCCCCATGAACCACTTGCATTGCTATACCACGTCAGATCCATGAGATCTCCTTCAGCATCTGAAAGTGTGATTGCTAATATGGTATCTAGTTCAACTGATTGTGCACCATCAACTGGGTAAATATCACTAATAACCGGAGCACTTGTATACAAACAAGAAGCATCTGCTATTGATGGTGGCGTTTCATTATATGATTCGTAATGGCCAATACTATAAAACTCGTACCAGCCAAAACCTTCTGGGAAAGTAAACGTCCATTCCCATGGATAAAAAGAAGTTTCCTCAAATAGATCATACTCTGTCCAATCTGAATTATCACTAGAATACCTGTACATAAGTGAAACAGATGTAAGCATAAAATCTCCAGCAGCACTTATATCTAATGTTGGTCCAGATTGATAAAAAGAAATATCATTAACTTTAGTGTTTAACGAGGGTTTATATTCAGGTGGTTGATGATAATTGCCAAATAATACTAAGGAATTACTAGGACCATCTTGTATGGTCACCGTAATATCTTTTGAGATGATATTATCTTTTTCATGGGAAAAAACAAGTTTTTCACCAAAACCCCAAACGTCATCATTATTTTTGTCCCAAGATGAAAACTCATTAATTTGTTTGGAAACTGATTCATCATTGATACGTATGGTAATTATTGTGTTTGGGTCTAATGCTTCTCCAGATAAATGAGAAATTATAATATTCTCATCATCAAAAGTAAACGCGATATTAGCATGAGGTGCATGTGTTCTTTGAGGCATAGAGAGTACTGAAAAATAGACGCTACTGAAAATAATTAATGCAATAATTAATAATAACATGGTTCCAAGGATTTCAGTAACGGCATCATCCGTGTGCAATTTCTTTTTTTTCTTCATTATCTTCCATGCTCCTTTTTACATACTAAGGATGAATTTAAACACGATCCAACTGATGAACACAAGGATGAACACGTGTTTAATACTTGACTGGAAATGGCCATCTTCAAAGACGCCAGCAACGAGCCCAGTTCCAATACTTTGAGCTAGGGTAGCAAAATAAAACACTTGTATCATTTCAGCTTGATTGACTAACCCACTTCCCATTGCTTGGGACAGTCCTTCAGCTTCAGCACCAGTGATCGTTGGAATGAACACCCCAGCTAGAATCCCAATGATAGCCATGAATACAAGCATTGACACATAGATGACGACAACATAAGAAGCCATGTTCACCCGTCGTTCAGCTTCCAGTTGTTTAATCTCTAAAGCATCATGACTAGCAACATCAAGGACGTCAGCAACGTTTCCTCCGCTTCTACTTGCTACGATGATAAGCGATATCGTTCGACGAACTGAGGTGGTATTGACCCGGTTTGCAAACGCAGTTAATGCTTCTTCAACACTTCGTCCCCATGAGATCTCTTGAGCGATTCGTTTGATCTCTTTAG
>JAWOGM010000050.1:0-29724 GCA_046496795.1 Thermoplasmatota archaeon | reverse complement strand
GAGTTGTTGCATTGTTTCCAGCTTTATCAAAGGCCTTGACTTGAATAGTATGTAACCCAGATCGCAATTCTCTCCAATCATATGAAAACGGCTCAGAGTACTCAGTACTTTTTAATTCTCCATTTATATAAAACTCTACACGATCAATTCCTGATTCATTGTCTGTTGCGTTTACTTCTATGGTTATTGCTTGAATAATAATAGGGATGTTAAAAGGTAAAATTTCTTTGTTAAAAATGTAGATTGCTCTTATTGGTTTAGTTATCTGTACAAGAGGAGGTGTTGTATCCTCCTCATTAAAGGTAAAGTGTGCAATGACTGATTTATTGCTGGTCATGGTGATTGTTTTTGGATTTTCATTTCCACTGAGATCTCCACCCCAGTGACTAAAATTATATCCAGGATTCTCCTCAGCAGTTAACGTCACCACAGTGCCATAATAATATGGAGGGTCTGGAACTATGTCAACTGAACCGCCATCGGCAGGATCAACAGTAATTGTTAGTGTGAATGGGCCGTCTAGGGTGAATTCTGCGTCTACTGTTTTATCGCTGGTTATGGTGAGTTGTTGTGGTGTGGTGGTTCCTGTTAGGTCTCCGGTGAATCCGGTGAATGTGCTTCCTGTGGTTGCGTTTGCCCAGATTGTTACTATGTCGCCGTAGTAGTATGGTCCTGTGGTGTCTGTTTCTATGGTTCCTGTTCCGGTTCCACTTGTTGTTAACGAAAGTGTATAAATACATGCAGTAAAGGTTGCTGTAACTGTTTTATCGCCAGTCATAGTTATGGTGATTGGATTTGTGGACCCTGAGAGATCACCACTCCATTGGCTAAAAGACCACCCGGGATCAGAAATTGCAGTGAGTTGCACAACCTGATTATAGGTATAAGATGTTTGATTAGGATTCTTATTAATACTACCCATCCCATTAACTGAAAGACAGAGATTATATGTAGGTACAATTAACTCAAATACCGTACGCTGAATCGTAGGACCTGCGTCAGCGATAATAGCGATAATATCACCGCCACCAGGCACATAGCTGGTTCCGTTTTGTATTGCATTGTTTACCAAAGACCATCCCTGCGAATTTAATCCCTGATCGCCAAAATCAAGAATGTAAAGAATAGCATATTGAATCTGTTGCCAATGACACCCCATTTTATTATTTAAAATATAGTTTACCTTACTCCAATTCTGATGATAAAGATGAGTTGGGAGTGATACGTTATAGCTTGAATATAATGTAACCTGATAAGCAGTGTTATGATGAATATAATGATCACTATCAGTGCACCACCCTGAATAGTTTGTATTCGTAACTTCGTAGCCCGCTGGAACATTTGAAAGACTAGTGCGGAAGTAACTTGTTGCTGAGCTGAAAACCTTCATCGTTACCGGATTTGAGGGAAGATGAACGTTTGGTGGATCATTATCCAAAGGTAAAGGTTGCATCGGTATTGTATATCTCTGTATCAGAGTATCTATTTTGGCTTTACTGCTGGTTTCTGACGTTATAGGATCTTGAATTTGATTTGAAAATCCAATAAAAAATTGAGAATGAACGGCTGGTATAAAAGCTGTTAAAATAAAAATTAATGCCGTGATACAAACAAATGTTTTTTTTATATTATGTCGCATGATTCCCCCTCTATTTCATAATACTATATTGATTTATTAGACAATTATATATAATAACTGTATTTAAATATTTCTTTATTTCTTCTTTTTATTTTTTTTATCTATTTTTATATTTTAAAGGAATTTTTTACCTAATTTTCTTACTTATAGAAACCATTATTCTAAGGAAAAATAGTTAAAACTCATCTACCCTCCTTTTTTATTTACAAGATTTAAATAAGAAAAAAAAGAATTTTGTATTAGGAGGTATTTCCAAAGTCCTCTCTAAAGTATATATTTTAAACTATGTAAACCATAACACTAAAAACAATGCTTTGCATATCATGTCTTTGTCATAATATTTCTAGGACTGGGAAATGAAATCAATTCTGAAGATATTCTCTGAACATGGAACATTTATTCAACAAGAAGCGTTAGAATATATTCAAACTAAAGAAAACCCAAAAGAGTTTGCTTCATTTTTACTTAAAAACCTTAAGGAATATCCATTATTTTTAACCGCTGATACGATAAAAGATATTGAACAATTAAACAGTCAACAAATGAATATCACAGTAAAAACTATGACATCACAGAACATTATAACAAAAGAATTACAAAAAAAGATGTTTTCAGAGGTCTATAACAAACCACTTACTATTGAGAATGATGTCAAAGAAGAAAGCAATGAATATGGGGAAGATGAAGAATCATATGAGGAAACTAGCATTCAATCTCTGCAAAGAATATCAATAAATACAGTAAAGGGATGGAAACCCCTTGCAAAAGAATACGAAAAAGAAATAAAAATAATAAAAGATGTTACAGGTAATAGTACCTGTGAAGGTACCACAGATGATTTCGTTAAACTTTTTAGAAATAGATATGATATTTTAAGAAAATTTATACGCAGTCAACGAAGAGAAATAGCTCAGGCGGTTCCCATTGGAAGGATAAATAAACATCTCTCTGATGTGCAACTCATCGGAATTGTAAAAAACATAAAAACAACGGTAAATGGACATAAATGTATTGAACTTGAAGATGAAACAGGATCAACTGTATTAATTGCTTTAAAGAACAATACCGAAGTCTTTTCATATGCCAACGAAGTCATTGTCGATGAAATCATTGGCGTCTCTGGTAAGATAAGTAAAAACGGCGATCTTATCATTGTCCAAAATATTGTCTTTCCAGATATCAAACTTCAACATGACAAAAAGACTGCAGATGTACCTGTTTATGCAGCATTTCTTTCAGATATCCACATGGGAAGTAATACTTTTTTAAAAGATGAGTGGAACTCTTTTCTAAGATGGATTAATGGGGATCTTGGTAACTCCCGGCAAAAAGAAGTAGCAGGAAAAGTAAAATATGTTGTATTGCCAGGAGATCTTGTTGATGGTATCGGTATCTATCCCGGACAGGAAAAAGAGCTTTATATACCAAATATCTACCAACAATATGAGGCATTAGCACATCAACTCACGCTTTTACCTGATCATTTAACTATTGTGCTGCAACCCGGAAATCATGATGCCGTGCGACCCGCAGAACCACAACCAACTTTTGAAAAAGAGATACAAGATTTGTTTTCCGGTAAAGATTATGTTTTTGTTGGTAATCCTTGCACGTTTTCATTACATGGAGTTGAAATCCTCTCCTATCATGGTCAAAGCTTACTTGATTTTGCAACTAACATACAACATTTAAACTACAATCAACCAACCGAGGTGATGAAGGTTATGCTAAAAAAACGTCATCTAGCCCCTGTCTATGGAGGATATACTCCGCTTGCTCCTGAACAAACAGATTACATGATTATTGATAGGGTTCCTGATATATTTGTTACCGGTCATGTTCATATTTCAAATATCGATAATTATAGAGGTGTCACTTTAATTAATGCCTCGAGCTGGCAGGCACAAACAACTTATCAAAAAATGCTTAATTTCATCCCTGATTCTGCAAAACTACCAATAGTAAATCTTCAAACAGGAAATGCAACGACGATGGATTTTAGTCAAAAAATAATCTGATCTTTATCTTTTTATTATGGTCTAATTTTTCTTTTTAGTTCATATGGAGATTACTGGAGAATACAAAACTTTAAACATGACGTGTGGATATCATTTTTTGGTAGTTTTTAAAGGGATTAAACATGGATGGGGAGATATCCAGAGATATCGTTGCAAGTTCAGCTATGCATACTTATTTTAGTCAACTTCAAAAAGATATTGATTTTTGTTATAGTATTGCCCAAACAGCAAGAAAAAAAGGAAGAGATCCAGAATTACATGTGGAAATACCACAAGCGCTTGATCTTGCTGCACGTGTAGAACAACTTGTTGGCCCTAAAAATATTGCAAAACAGATTAGATATGTAACAAAAAAAATAGAAAATAGAGAGTTGGTTGCTTTAGAAATTGCAAGGCAAATTGTGGGGGGGAAAACTTACAAATTTAAATCGGTAGAAGCAGCTCTTGATCAAGCGATACGCACTGGTCTGGCTATCCTGACTGAGGGTGTTCTTGTTGCTCCTCTTGAAGGGATAGCAGAAGTTAAATTAGGAGCAAATAAAGATGGTTCTCAATATGTTGATTTATATTTTTCTGGACCAATTCGTAGTGCTGGAGGAACAGGCCAAGCTCTGAGTGTTCTCATCGCTGATGTCGTTCGACGTGAATTAGGTATTGGTAAATATCAACCAACTTCTGGGGAAATTGAGAGATATAAAGAAGAAATTCCATTGTATAAACGAGCTCAACACCTTCAATATACTCCTTCGGTTGATGAGATTGATCTTGTTGTAAAAAACTGCCCGATATGTATTAATGGGGAGGGGACTGAGGATGTTGAAGTAACAGGATATCGAGACCTCCCAAGAATTTCAACGAATCGTTTGCGAGGTGGTGCATGCCTGGTTATTGCTGAAGGGTTATGTTTAAAAGCACCAAAAATACACAAACATGTTAAAAAACTAAAACTTAAAGGATGGGAATTTTTAGATAATTTTATACAAAAAGATAATGATATAAAAATCCATCAAGGAGAGATCTCAGTTATTGTTCCGTCATCTAAATATATTGGGGAGGTCATTGCAGGGCGGCCTGTTTTCTCACATCCTTCTCGAAAAGGCGGTTTTCGTCTGCGATATGGTCGTGCACGAACAGCGGGTCTTGCTTCAACTGCCATTAATCCTGCGTCTATGTTTATTCTTGACAGTTTTATTGCTGTTGGAACACAGATGAAAACAGAGCGACCTGGAAAAGGTACTATTGGAACACCCTGCGACCAGATTGAAGGTCCTATTGTTCTTTTGAAAAATGGTGATCTTGTTCAAATTAATCATGTCAAAGATATATGCGGTGATATTAAACAAATCATTGATCTTGGAGAAATTTTAGTTCCTTATGGGGAATTTCTTGAGAATAATTCATTATTGCCCGATGCATCATATGTATTTGAATGGTGGGTTCAAGATCTACAAAAAACATTGAATCTTCTGCCTGAAAAAAACACATTCCAAGCTATAACAAAAGCTGATGAAGAACTTCAAAGGCAAATTAATACAGAAATGAATCGTGAGATATGCTTGGTTAAACCTTCTGCTCAAGATGCGTTTACATTATCTGAGAAATATGCTGTTCCTCTCCATCCTGCTTATAATTTGTTTTGGCATGATATTGAAAAAGAAGATGTTATACGATTAGCACAATTTATAAAAGAAAAAGGAAAAATCATCAATGAACACTATCTCTCTCTTTTACTTCCAAAGGATTCTACGATTAAAAATATACTTATTGAACTTGGAGCTCTTCATACGATCAGTAATGATTGTTATGTTTTACATGATTACTCCTATCCATTACTTCGATGTTGTGGATTAGATATACACAAAAATACAATTATTTCGACACAGCGATTTATCCTTTCAGATGATGATAAAGATACAATAGCTATGGTTAGCCGTCTTTCCGGTGTAACAATACGACCTCGTGCGCCTATGAGGATTGGAACAAGGATGGGTCGGCCTGAAAAAGCAGCAGCAAGAAAAATGAAACCTCCACCACATGTGTTGTTTCCCCTTGGTAATTATGGGGGAAATCAACGATTATTAAAAACTGCGGCGGAAAAACCTAAAATTGAGATTGAAGCTGGAGAACGAATCTGTTCTACGTGTAATAAAAAAACATTTCAACTTTTTTGTAGCTGTGGTGCTCATACAACACCAGTAGAAGATCGGATAAAAACCCATGAAATAAGTATTACTGAAGTATTAAACACTGCGAAAAAAAACATTAAAGAACGCATTGTTCCCGAAACGATTAAAGGTGTAATTGGTACAATATCAAAATACAAAACACCAGAGCCTTTGGAAAAAGGAATTCTTCGTGCTAAACATAGTATCTATGTTTTTAAAGATGGAACAACGCGATTTGATATGACTGACGCGCCACTCACTCATTTTAAACCAAAAGAAATAAATGTATCAGTTGATCGATTAAAGCAGTTAGGATATATTACAGATTATCTTGGCAATGATCTCAAAAACGACGATCAGATATGTGAGCTAAAAGTACAAGATGTCATTATCGCTGAATCATGTGCCCAATATTTTTTACAAGTATCAAAATTTATTGATGATCTTCTTGTAAAATACTATGGGCTAGAACGATTTTATAAATGTAGAAAACAAAATAATTTAACAGGCCATCTTACCATTGGACTTGCACCTCATACCTCTGCTGGCTCTCTTTCTCGAATTATTGGATTTACAAGTGCACAGGTTTGTTATGCACATCCCTTTTATCATGCAGCTAAACGAAGAAATGCTGATGGTGATGAGGATGGATTAATGCTTCTTATGGATGCGTTACTTAATTTTTCTCATTCATATATACCTGATAAACGTGGTGGACGAATGGATCTACCTCTCATTCTTACCACTCGCATTGATCCCTCTGAGATAGATAAAGAAGCACATAACATTGATACTCTCTATCGTTATCCTCTTGATTTATATGAGGCAACTTTGCGTCATGACCATTCAAAAAATGTGGAGTCTGTCATGGATCTAGTTGCATCACGTCTAGGTTCTGAGAAGCAATATGAACAGTTTGGATTCACTCACGATACTGCCGATATTTCTGCAGGTCCAAAAGAATCGTTATATAAAACATTAAAAAGTATGATGGATAAAATGGATGTACAGTTAAGTCTTGCAGCAAAAATCAGAGCAGTTGATGAAGCAGATGTGGCCTATAAAGTAATCGAGCGACATTTTCTACCTGATATACTTGGAAATCTTCGTGCCTTTAGTAAACAATCAGTACGTTGCCCTCAATGCAATACAACCTATCGACGTATCCCTCTTATAGGTGTCTGTGTGAAATGTGGTGGCAAGCTTACTCTCACTGTCCATGAAATGTCGGTAAAAAAATATCTTGCTATCTCTCAAGAGGTTGCTGAAAAATATCATCTTCCAATCTATGCTATGCAAAGGATTTCATTGGTAGAAAAATCTATTACCTCATTATTTAAAAGCGATAAGGTGAAAATGACGAAATTGACTGATTTTTTGTAAATTTTAGCATAAGTTTCATATATGAATTTGTTTATCCTGTATGATGGTTGAATAAAATGATAGATAATAGAAAACAGCAAGTTGACAAAGAAACATGGAGCAAAATGTCCTTTTACATTGATACAATAGTTTTCGCTATTATTGCGATTTGTCTCTATTTACTCATTCAGCAATCATATTATGCTGGTATATATCAATCTGCTGGAGGAATTACATTATCACAGCAATGGTTTAAGATTTCAGGTGTTATAGGTGTTCTTGCCGTATGTTTAACGTGGGTATTTTTCCGGTTATTTCGATATCGCGGGCAAATACAGCAACGGTATTGATATAAATGGCGATAGGTGTAGAATAGACTGGGATGGTAGGCGTATCCTGTAACCA
This sequence comes from Thermoplasmatota archaeon, assembly GCA_046496795.1. GTDB lineage: Archaea > Thermoplasmatota > E2 > DHVEG-1 > DHVEG-1 > JAUWYM01. The sequence goes on along the minus strand of JAWOGM010000050.1, from coordinate 22,135 downwards.
GAAACCGTCTTTATGCTGGAGTCGAATTGAATAGGCGGTGTAACGATCATCTATTGATCCGTTTGTTGACGATGAAACCTTGTCCTTTGGGATTGGGGGTGATGATTTCATACAACTGGAGGGTTGTATGTGCATCTTTGCTGTGGAAATCGGGTCAGGCACGGAAGTGAGCAGCCTTACCACAGACTGCCGATGCTCAGAGGGTTAACGAGGTTGAGAAAATAAATGGGTAGTCAATGGTTTGACACGTACACCCACTTGCAAAGTTTCTACACCCGCTAAAATTTATCAATGAATTTATCAATGAATATAAGTTCACTGTCAAGAATCGGGGGAACTGTAGTATGGTTCAATTATTAAAGGATGAGAGTTTAACAGCGGTATGGCTTCAATTTTTTGAAGAAAAATGCAGATCAGATATTGAGACTATTGCATTGGAATATCCTGAAAAACGTAGTCTTGTTGTAGATTATTGGGATGTTGATAAGTATGATCCCACTCTTACCGATAGTCTTACTAAACAACCATATAAAGCAATCTTTAATGCTGAGGAAGCACTCAATTCTATTGATTTGGCTGTTGAACATAAACTTAAACTTAATTTTCGGGTAAAAAATCTCTCTGAGCCCCATCGTATTATTATTCGAAAGATTCGTTCTAACCATATTGGTAAACTGGTAGCTATTGAGGGTTTGGTTAAAAAAAGAACAGAAGTTCGTCCTAAACTACTAATTGCTGCTTTTCAATGTGGGAAATGTGGAGCGATCATTCGTATTAATCAAGAGGAGGACATTTTAAAGGAGCCATCAGAATGCTATGAGGATCAGGGCGGTTGTGGAAGAATTTCCTCGTTTAAGCTTTCAACTAATTTTTCTAGTTTTATTGATTTTCAGAAAATTGAGATTCAGGAGAATCCTGAAGGTCTGCGAGGGGGATCTCAACCGGAACGAATAAGTGTTTTTCTTGAAGATGATCTTGTTGGAGAGATTGCTCCTGGGGATCGTGTGATTGTCAATGGTATTCTTCATTCTATGCAACGTCGAAGAGGAACATTTCGTTTAACTTCTTTTGATAAAACATTACAGGCTATTAGCGTTGAAGGCCAAGAATTTGCTTTTGAAGAAGTTGAAGTTACCAAAGAAGATGAGAAAAAGATATTAGAAATCTCCAAGGACCCTGAGATTTATGAGAAAATGACGAAAAGTATTGCACCAACAATTTTTGGTATGCAAATAGAAAAAGAAGCAATTGTATTGCAATTATTTGGGGGTCTTGCAAAAGAAATGCCTGATGGAACACGGATGCGTGGAGATATTCATACATTATTTGTTGGTGATCCTGGTACTGCAAAGTCTCAAATGCTTTCATATATGGCAAAGCTTGCTCCTCGAAGTGTCTACGCTTCGGGAAAGGCTGCATCAGCAGCAGGTTTGACTGCTGCAGCTGTCCGTGATGAATTTGGGGAAGGCCAATGGACTCTTGAAGCTGGTGCTCTTGTATTGGCGGACATGGGGGTTGCTTGCGTTGATGAAATTGATAAAATGGAAGAAACAGATCGAAGCTCAATGTATCAAGCAATGGAACAGCAAGAAATATCTGTTGCTAAAGCTGGGATAAATGCAACTTTAAAGTCTCGATGTGCAATTCTTGCAGCTGCTAACCCAAAACTAGGAAGATTTGATGAGTTTATTCCAATTCATGAGCAAATTAACATGCCTCCTGCGCTTCTTTCTCGTTTTGATTTAATTTTTTCTATTCTTGATAAACCTAATGTAGCAACAGATACTTCTCTAGCAACACATATCCTTAAATCACACAAAGCTGGTGAAGTCCGTGAAAATATTAATAAATCAAAAAAATCGAAGTATTCAAAAAATGACGAATCTGTTTTAATAAAAAACATTTCTCCGGTGTTTGAACCTGAATTTATTCGAAAATATGTTGCCTATGCTAAACGATATATATTTCCTGTTTTGACCGATGATGCGTTAGATGTGTTAAAAAATTATTATGTTGATTTTCGTAGTTCTTCAGAGGAATCTGTTCCTTTTACCCCAAGGCAGCTTGAAGCGTTTGTTCGTCTTGCTGAAGCAAGCGCCCGAATTCGACTTAGTGAAGAAGCAACTGTTGATGATGCAAAGCGTGCGATTTCTATTATTGATCAATATCTCCGTCGCGTAGGTATGGATCGTGAGACAGGCAAGTTTGATATTGATATTATCGCAACAGGTATTAGTCACAGTCAGCATGAGCGAATGCGTTTAATTATTGATTTAATTAAACGGCTGTGTAATGAATCCCCCGAGGGTAATGCGGATGTAAGTGATATTATCAGTGAAGCAGAAATTAATGGTATTGAGTCAAGTAAAGTAGAAAGTGCCTTACAGAAATTGAAACGAGACGGTCAGATTTACGAACCTATGCATGGTAAATATAGAATTACTGAATAGATTCTTTTTAAACAGACCTTATTTTTTCTTATTTTTCATTATAGGATGATAGCTCATTTGGGAGTGTATTAACTACATTACATCTTTGGAGACATAAGCTTGGTCACTGCTTTTCTTGCATTTTCTCTGTTTTTTTCTCCAACTTCGTCAACAACACATTCTAAAAAATTTGTTTTAATATCTGCCCAATTTAGCGTCGATACGCCAAAATATAATTTTTTCTTGACATTATCTTTTTTATGAATATGAGGAGACCATTTGCCAGGCCTGATATCACAGTTATCCATATGCAGAACATAATTTTTGTTTAATGATTTTTTTTCCAAAAGATAGATTTCGAATTTTCTGTTAAAATATTTATAGCTTTGGTCCTTCTCATAATATCGATATTCAAGATCATAATTTTTATTAATTGGAATGGTACCTCTCTTCATAATTTTCCACTTGCTGTGAAATTGAATAATGCTATTTAATAATTATTAAATATTTTATCTCTTGTTTATTCCATGTAATATGATGCAGGGTACGGATCTGGTTTTAATCCTTTTCGTTCTCGTATTTGTCGTACAATATCTGGTTGCATTTGTCGAGGTAAGGGCTCAAATCCCATATTTTCTGTATTCCATAAGACTCGTCCTCCTGTTGCAGATCGTATTGCTGAGGCAAATCCAAACATTTCTGCTACAGGTGCTTTTGCTTCAATGATGACACTATCACCTTCGGTTGTCATATCTTTAATTTCTGCACGTCTCTGATTTAGTTCTTTTGATGCCTCACCCATAAGTTCTTGAGGGGTGTTAATAAAGACTTTTTGCATTGGTTCAAGGATTGTGGGATCTGATAATGTCATAGAGCCATAAATTGCATTTCTAGCAGCAGGAATGACTTGTGCAGGACCTCGATGTATTGCATCCTCATGTAATTTAGCGTCAACAAGTTTTACAAGTAATCCTTGACAGGGTTCGTTGGCTGTTGGTCCACTTTTCATAACTTCGACAAACGCTTCTTTGATTAATTCTCTTGTTTCAAAGAGATGTTGTATACCTTTTGTTACATCAGTGATCATGTTTTGCCCGTGTATCCCAAATACGCCTTTGGCTACTTCTTTATCCATCCCTAGATCTTGAAGTATTTTTGCAACTTCTTTTTTAAATTTTTTCACATTATCAGGTATCTCATTGCTATATATGGCTTTGGTAATATTGTCGGGAAGCGGCTCAGTAATAATATAGAACCTGTTGTGTTTGTTTGGTGATTTTCCTTCAAATTTTGTTGTGCTTTCCTTTGCTACTGTCTCACGATATACAACGATGGGTTCCGAGCAGACAATATCTATTTTAAAATCATTTCTGATTCGATATTCAGTGATTTCAAGGTGAAGTTCACCCATACCAGACATTAAATTTTCTCCTGTTTCCTGATTAATTTGGATAGATATACTTGGATCTGCTTTTGAAACTGATTTTAAAACTTCAACAAGTTTTGGTAGATCAGAGGTATGTTTAGCTTCTACTGCAACAGTGACAACTGGCTCAGAAACATGAACAATACGTTCAAATGGTTCAGTTTCACTTGAATCGGCAATCGTGCTTCCTGCTATTGCATCTCTAATTCCTGTTGCTGCTACAATATTACCCGCACTAACAAATTCTACAGGTATTCTATCTGCTCCGACGATGAGGTTTACCTGTTGTACTCTATTTTTATTTGGCATTCCTGCAACATATACCTCTTGTCCGCGTTGTATTTTACCGCTGTATAGACGTCCGATTGCAACTTCTCCGGCATGGGGGTCAAGAATTATTTTTGTTATCATAATAGATAATGGTCCATTGGATTTGCATTCCATCATACTTTTTGCAAAACCACTTTCAGAATCTCCACGCCAGATATTAGGAATTCTATATTTCTGCGCTACTTTAGGAGAAGGGAGATGATCAACGACCATATCCAAAAGTACTTCATGAATTGGTGATTTTTTTGAAAGAGCCTTCTGGTCATTATTCTGGCAGTAATTGTAAATATCTTTGAAACTTAACCCTGTTTTTTTCATATAGGGCGCTGAAATTGCCCAGTTATAATATGCTGAACCAAATGCTACACTTCCATTTTCGACTTTTACATCCCATTTGCCTCTAAATTCTTCAGGGATAAATCTGTTGAGGAAGTTATTGAATTTATTTATTATTTTGATAAATCGTTGTTGCATCTCTTCAGGTGTTACTTTAAGCTCGTTGATCAAACGATCGACTTTATTGATAAAAAGGACTGGTTTAACATTCTCACGGAGTGCTTGTCTGATTACGGTTTCGGTCTGCGGCATTGCTCCTTCAACAGCGCAGACAACAACAATACAACCATCTACTGCTCTCATTGCACGAGTGACGTCTCCACCAAAATCGACATGCCCTGGTGTATCTAACAGATTTACAAGATATTGTTTATCTTCAAAATCATGAACCATTGAAGCAGAAGCAGTGTTAATTGTAATTCCACGTGCTTGCTCTTGTTCATCAAAATCAAGGATGAGCTGTTTACCTGCTAATTCTTCACTCATCATACCACATCCGGCAAGCAGATTATCACTAAGTGTTGTTTTTCCATGGTCAATATGCGCAGCAATACCTATATTTCTGATATGATCTAGATTACTCATTAAATCTTTTGCTTTAGCAATATTATCTTCTTTTCGGCCCATATAAAACTACTCCTGAAAACTTGTTTTGTTTTTTCCTTTTTTATTTTAAATATTTTGTTATCTATCGAGCTGATCGAGCGACACGTTCTAAGTCATTTTTCTTTGCAATTGAAAATGACGCAGGGTCGTTTTTACTTGCCTTTATTATTTCTTCAGCAAGACAAAACTCGATTCTTTTTTTATTTTTATGACTTGCATTTAATGATCCTTGGCAAATATTTCGTAATGCGATATCTAATCTTCGTTGAGGGGCGATATCGACTGCTTTTGGAACAGAAATTCCCCCGAAACGAAGTCGTGTTGTTTCTTCTTTTGGCGCTGCATATTGTAATGCATCAACTAAGACTTGAACTGGGTTTGCTTTGGTTCTTTTTTCTATTATCTCAAAAGATGTTTTTACTGCTTTGTATGCTTTTGTTTTTTTTCCAGTATAAACTTCGGTTTTCATGAGATTGTTGATTAAACGTTCAATAATTGATATCTTTGATTTTCCAAATAATTTATTTGCATGAGGTGCTCCAAGAAAGAAATCATAGCTATCTAAATTGATATAGCGTTCTAATCCTTTGTCTTCTATTTTTACAGATTTACTATCATATTTGTCTAGTATTGGAAAGAATTCAGAACTTTTGTTTATTTCTTTTTTTGTTGTCATATTTATCGTCTCATTGGTTTCTCAATTTTTCCTTTTACAAGCTCAATTAATGATACGTCATTTACTTTGATGACTTTAAATCGAACACCAGGAATATCTCCATAACTTCGTCCCATTCTTCCGCCGATGCCTTCAACAAGTACTTCATCGTGCTCATCTATGAAACTAATAGCATTATTTCCTGGAGCAAATGCTGTGATTTGCCTACCGTTTTTTATGAGTTGGATTTTTACACATTTACGGATTGCTGAGTTAGGCTGTTTAGCTTCTACACCTACTTTTTCAGTAACAATCCCTTTTGCCTGTGCAACCCCTCCAAGAGGATCTGCTTTTTCTTTTAAATGTAATACTCTTTTTTTGTATCCTCTATCGCTCCAGAGTTTGGTTTTCCTATCTTTTTTGAGTTTTCTTGCTGCATTAATTCCTTTACCCATAGTTCACCTGTTATGTGAGAAGTGAGGCAGTATACAGGTTTTGATATTTAAATAATACCCTTGTATGCCTTGTATGGGGCGCTATTTTTATATTCAAAAATTTAAACCAATGAAAGAATATTTAAATACGGGCCTCTATGTATTAAGTTAGGGATAAATATGAAGAAATGTGCATATATAAATAAATCTATTATTGGTGGTATTATTCTTCTTTTAATACTGGGGTCAATACCAGCTATTTCGTATGGCGTTACAACGAAACTTTCAGATGATACGGTAGAAACAATAAATTTCGTTCAGTATTTTTCCATTCCAACAATCAAATACCGTGAGAATTATTGTGAAATTTTGGTGGAACAAGCTTCTTCAGTTCTCACCCATGAAGAAAAACCGATGTTGCCTGTTTTTGTAAAAACATTTGAATTTCCTTTTGGCACAACTATTTATGATATTCAGGTTTCTATAGGGGATGTTGAATCGATTCAACTATCAAAACAAGTACATCCAGTTCCTCAAAAACTTCCAACAGGTTCAATAAATCATGAGATAAGTATATATTCTTTTAGTCAGGATAGTTATGATGAACTAGCTATATATCCTGAGTCATGGTATTCGTATCATACAGGAGCTGGCATTAACAAAGAAAATCAACGTGTATTATTCTTGATTTTTCATATGTACCCAACACGTTATGATCCATCAGTAAACCTTCTTAATTATGCTAAATCAGTTGAATTAGAGATTTCCTATGAAAAAAACGTGGGGGGTTATATTTTTGGCGAAGGAATCGATTTTGTGATTATCGCTCCAGAAGATTTTTCTGATTCTCTACAACCTCTTGTTACTCATAAAAATATGGTTGATCTTCCTACTCAGCTTTTTTTCGTTGAAGATATCTACCAAGAATATCCTGGTAGAGATAATCCTGAGCAAATTAAATATTTCATAAAAAGCGCCATTGAACAATGGAATATTAAATATGTATTGCTTGTTGGTGATTTCAAAAAGATACCTATTCGACATACCTTTGCTTCACCATGGGAGCCAGATATTCTTTCAGATTTATATTATTCAGATATTTATAATGATGAATACGAGTTCTCCTGTTGGGATGCAAATGAAAATGATAAATTTGGTGAGATAGATCACGAAGGTGAAGATATTGATGGAGTTGATTTATTTGCTGATGTTCATATCGGAAGACTTGCTTGTGTTGAGAATAGTGAAGTTGATGTTGTTGTTGAAAAAATTATTAATTATGAGAAAAACACCTATGGCTCTGATTGGTTTCATAAGGTAATTCTTGCTGGTGGCGATACCTTCCCACCATTTTACCACTTTGCACAACCTGATGTATTTGAAGGAGAAATCACTAATTCCTATGTTGCTGAAGCTCTTCCAGATTTTGAGAGTATCTTTCTATGGACTTCAAAACATAACTTAAATGCATTCACATTTAATCGAGCTATTAATAAAGGAGCTGGTTTTTTAAGCTATGCAGGGCATGGTTTTGAGCATGGATGGGGAACATATCGACCTAATGCGATGACTGATACATTGATTCTTTATTATATGCCTTTTGTACGTTTATTACGCAATCAAAATAGACTACCTATTGTGTTTTTTGATGCCTGCCTTACTGCTAAACTTGATTTTAACATTTCAGATCTTCACAATTACTATCCAACCTGGATTGAACTAATTGTACGATTCACAAAAGTAGAATATGACACCTCGATTCTCTATCCTTGTTTTGCATGGAGTATGGTTGTTAAAGAAGGTGGCGGCGCAATTGCAACCATTGGATCAACACGATTAGCATATACATGGGTCAACCAACATGGCGTGTTCGCTGGCGCTGGTTATCTTGATGTTAGCTTTTTTGAAGCATATGAAAAAGGAGTTACTGTTGGAGAAATGCTGACTGCCGCGCAGTTTAAGTATATAAGTAATGTAGGATTTGATTATTTTACCATTGAGGAATTTATCTTACTTGGGGATCCTAGTTTACGAGTTGGCGGATATCCACAATGATATCAAAACAAATATGATATGGATGGGTAGATAAAATATATTCTTATGTTATTTCTGTCCTTTTATGATCGTTGAGAATACTTAATTGAAAGAAAAACTATTTATTCGATGAGAATATTTAGGTTTGGGGGACAAAGTTATAAAAAAGTTGGGGAGGCTCCTTTAGGTAAATGCTTTCCGCTAAAGGCACATTCCTCCTGTCCAATGCATCCCGTCCCCCACTTTTCCCAATAATAATTACAACTGCTGTAACGAATTACTTTCTTTATTAACTTAAAAAAATTTTGTAGAATATATTGAAAAAATAAGAAGGATAAAAACCTTCGTTACTTAATCAAATAAAGCACCAAGTCCAGCTGCTGCTTCTTCTTCAGATACTTCTTCTTCTTTTTCTTCTTTCTTTTTCTCTTCTTTTTTCTCTTCAGCAGGTGAGCTTGCAGGTTGTGAAGGTGCGGCAGCTACAGGTATTGTAGCAGATTTAATTGCTTCATCTATATTGACCCCTTCAAGAGATGCAACAAGTGCTTTTATTCGTGCATCATCAGCTTTCACGCCAGCGGCGGTGAGAACCTTTTTTATGCTCGCTTCGTCGATTTTTTGACCTGCGGAATGAAGAAGCATAGCGCTATATACATATTCCATGGTTGTTTACCTCCTAAGTTAGTTTTTCTTTTAATTCATCATCTAACGCATCTTTCGCATTGGATGCTACTGAAAGCATAGATGCATTTGCTTTTGATAATAAATGACCAATTGTTTCTTTGGTGTAAATGTTTTGTTCTATTGCAAGTACATGAGCCTGGCGATATGCTTTACTTAAGAGTGGTTGAATGGTTTCTTTGGTAACCCACGCTGTTTCAAGCGCTAAGCTAAATGCATGTGATGCTGCTTGATGTACTTGCCCAATAAATTTATCTAGATCTATATCTAAAACATCTGGTCGGTAAATATCTCCCGCTTCGTATACTGCGTGGAGCGTCATTCCTATCTCAATAGGATATATTTCAAGTCTGGTCAGCATTTGTGCAACGCCTGAAGATATTTTTTCTCCTTTTGGAACGATAACTTTGTCTGTTTTTATAACGACTTTACCTTCTTTTATTGCAGCGGGAATGCCAACTTTTTGTAATTCCCCAACGACAGGACCTGGTTTAAATGATGTATCCCCTGCGTTTACTGAAATATCATGAGATGCTTTTTCTCCTCCTTTAGCAGGAGCCATCGTGCGTGTTTTTTTGATCTCACTGTAGAGCATGAACGGATTCATATCAGTTGCAATAATTGCAGCTTGTCCTGTTATTTCATCTTTTAATTGTTGTACTCCTTTTAGTTGCTGTTCTGCGTTATCAAGTGCTCGTTTAATAAGTGAATTTTTTGCACAACGTATTGTTGCTTTCGAGCGAATATTTGCACGCATTGTTTGTAACTGTGGTGCAGGAATGCCACTAATTTCAGCTATTCCGATTATCTTATTTGAGGTTAAAAGATTGGTTAGTTGTTGAAGTTCTCCATGTTTCCATTCTGCGACATGTGCCATTTTTTTTCACCTCAAAGTATCCTCACAGCAGGTCCCATGGTTGTTTTCACGTAGATTGAACTGATGTTCATTTTTCCGCGTTCAAGCCTTGTTTCAAGTCGTTTGATAATGGTATCAATGTTTTCTGCGATTTTCTCTGTGTCCATCTCTTCTCTTCCAGCGATTGTGTGAAATGTTTTATTTGATTTTGATCGAAGGACAACCGTTTTTCTCAAGTTGTTTACAATTGTTGTGATATCAATTTGTGGAGGAACTGGTTTTGGCATTTTTCCCCTTGGACCAAGAACAACACCAAGACTTTTTCCAATTGTTGGCATTAACGGTGCCTCTGCGATAAAAAAATCATGCTCAGTGACGATTTTTTTAAATTTCTTTTTGTCACCTGCTAATTCTTGTATTTCCTCAGGTTTAACAATTAAGTCAACTTTGCCTTTTGATTTTAATGCAAGATCTCCACTGGCAAATATAGCAACTTTTGATTCTCTTCCTCTGCCGTGTGGTAAAATAATTTCTTCGTCGATTCGATTTTTTGATTCATTTAAATCGACATTTTTAAGCGTAAAAGCTAGATCGACTGTTTGTGTAAACTTCCGTTCTAGTTTTTTTGATTCTTCTAAAGCCTTTTTAACAGCTTCAATGGTCTTTTTGTCTGCCATTTACATCAACGTCTATTCCTTTTCTTATCCGTGTTCCCTTGGATGATGTAGTTCTGGAGAATAATGATGTTGTTTATAATACTTTTCCTCATTTTTATTAATTACATATAGGATATAAGATATAATTTCTGAATTTCTTTATTAAAATACTTTAGAACAATTATTCTATTTATTACAAATTGCTATATCACTATATCCGTTCAATAATGAGGTTTAGGATTTCTTCAGGATCTCGCAATCTCTTTAGTTCTTGTTTAGCAATAATTGGTGTTCCTTTGATGTTTTGTTTCTTTGAATCTTTATCTGTAAAAACAACTGCATGTTTTTCAGTTATTTTTGAGATGCTATTAACAACATGTGCTTTTTGTAGTAATTTCTCGTTATATTCATGAACGCAGGTGAGTAGTAGTTTTTCTTTTTCAGTGCTTAATGCTTCGAAGGGGCACCGATCCATAGGTATTATCTCATAGCCGACATTGTGAAGCAGAGTGAATACTTCTTTCTGAAGGTTTTCAACGTTTTCTTTGAATTGGTTGTATTTTAGTATAATTTTTATCCCTGTTGCTTTTTGGAATATATCAATTGGTGTGGTTATTGCATCTTCTAACAGTTCTTCAATTTTAATCGCAACTTCAACACGGGCATTCATTCCTTCTTCGTACATTTGGACGGTTCTTCGGGAGACGTTGACGTGTCGGGCAAATGACCCTAATGAGATCTTTTTTTCATTGCGGAGTCGTTGAAGTTTCCCCTCATCCAAATTAACATATAAACCACCAGGTGCTGCATAGACACTAATAGGCATACCTTCAAGGAGATGATTTTTTAACGTTTCTACAGTTATTGCTTGTATACCAAATCGAAAATAAACTGCATCATCTTCTAAAGCACTTGTTCCATTTTTTTCTCCTATGATAAGTGGACTTGCTTTTAAAAGATAAGATAGGGTGAGTAGTTCTTTTGCAACAGCTTCTGATAATGAATCAATATTTGAGAGTACTTTTATTATCAAAAGTGTGTCATCTCGTCTGGCGACGACATCAAAGCCTGTGAGTTTCATTGAGTAGAGCTCTGAGACGTAAAACCCTGATCTAGTGAGAGTATCTTTTAAGGCGTTAAATATATATGATCGTTGCATAATATTATGAAACTTAAAGTAGTACTTCTATAATATCTTTTTGGTGAAATTATCTGGATAGGGCTTGATGATACTGATTCGGTAAATGGTGGATGTACTACGTATGTTGCTAAAATCATACTCGAGCGTTTATATTCAGAGTTTGATATCATTGGGTATCCTCGACTTGTACGATTAAATCCAAACGTCCCTTGGAAAACAAGGGGTAATGGTGCGGTATGTTTTCAGGTTGGCAGAGGTGATATGAATAAAATTCTCATCGGGCGAACTAAGGGAAAGGAGATGTATTCATGTTTTTCTCTTGAAAACGATGTTTCTTCAAAAGAGTTTGATCAAATCGTTGACGTTTTACAAAAGAGTATTGAGGAATGTGCACGATTTGAGGATGATAAGACTAACCCTGGTGTTGTTATTCTTAGTACACAACCAGAACCTTCTATTTATCATAATGCGGTCACATCATTAGTTAGCCTGAAAGAAACTGTTGACCAATTAAAAGACCTCAATGCTTTTTATAAGGGATATAAGAATAAAAGAGGTCTTATCGGAGCGATAGCTTCTGTTGCTTGGATACCGGGTGATAAAACCTATGAGATTATCACTTATCGTGAGAAACAGAGATGGGGAACACCACGTTATGTTGACGTTTCTTCAGTTATGATGATGGATAACAAAACCTTGAAAACTTTTGATAATTTTGATTATCATAATAATCATTCAAGGATTACTCCAAATTCTCCCTGTCCGATTCTGTATGGTATTCGTGGTGATGATTCTGACGAGTTACTCACCAGTATTGAAATGATTGATTCTGAAGCTGTTGATGGATTTTTGTTATTCGAGACAAATCAGGGGACTGATGATCATATACAAAAAAAAAATATTTCAGATATTTCTGCTTATGAATCAGTATGTGTAAGAGGTACTGTTGTTAAAGGTCCATATACTGTGCGGGGTGGACATGTGATATTTCGTATTTCTGATGGGACATGCTGTATTGATTGTGCTTGTTATGAGCCAACAAAACAATTTCGAGATACTATTCGCAGTCTTGTGTGTGGTGATGTTGTGGATGTTTTTGGTGGTGTGAGATCCAAACCTTTAACAATTAATATTGAGAAAATATATATTGTTTCCCTTGTAAAAATTGTTAAAAAAATTGAGAACCCTGTTTGTATATCGTGTGGGAAACATATGAAATCAGTTGGAGAAAATAAGGGTTTTAGATGTAAACGATGTGGGACGAAAAGCTGTAGTCCTGTTTTAAAAAATACAAGCCGATCTCTCTCTTTGGGGTGGTATGAATCTGCTGTTTGTGCTCGTCGGCATTTAAGTAAACCGCTTAAACGCTTTATCTAAACCGTAATAGCTCTGCCATGTTATATTCATCGATTGTTTCTGTGATACCTTCTATGGTTAGTGTTCCTGTGCAATACAGATGGTATCGCCAGTAATTTATAATTCCTAGCCTTCTAAAAAAATGAGTGTCCATTACATCCATAGAAACCCGTAATTGAATGTTATTATAGTCAACTGTTATTTCAAATGATTCAGGAATAAGTTTTCCGTTGTCTACTATTATAGTTGGATAATTGATTTGAATACGATCAAGGGGGATATTGAGATAGTCTCCATCTTTTTTATTTATGACTAGAAATGGTGTCTCTGAGAATCGCGTCATTTTTATATCTGCCCAAGTGATGGTATAGTTTACTGTGTTTATTTTTCCCCAGTACCATCCATAGTTTAGCCCTGCTATAGCTGTGATTTCCCAGTTGTGATCATGATAACCAGTTCCTGTCACCTCTATTTCTACATCATAAATTGTTAGTGTTCCATTTACTTTAGCTCGAGGGAGAACAACACCCCACCATCCAATTCCCGGTGTCAGTCCCTTCCAGCCTTTTGTTTCTCCTCTGAAGGTAAAATCAATTTTTATGCCATCTATCTCAATGGTGAGATTGAACACCCAATCTCCTGTTTCTTCTTCAATATAGCCTGTGAGTATTTCTTCTCCATCTAACTTGATGAAAGGTTCAACTAGTGATACTGTTATTTCTTCATTTACATATATTTTTTGATTACTGAGAATGGTTGCGCCATCTCTGTAGAGATTTATTCCAGTGAAAAATATGGTTCGATAGATTACATTAAAGCAGCGTATACTTACTTGGACGCTATATCCATTATCAAGTGTTGCATCAAAATACCACCACTCATAGGAGTAAAGACCTTTAGGGCCGTGAAATGCGTTATCACTAAACTCAATGTCATATATCTCAAATAAATAATTGTCATCATTAGGTATTTCATTTTCTTTGACTTGGGACTGAATTGTCCTTGTATAGCTTTGCAATTGATTTGTTAATGTTTTATGGTTGATGATGAATGCTGAACTTGAGAGAGAAAAAAGTAATAACATTCCAATTAGAAGAATACTTAATATAACTTTATTATTCATATTTTTTCCCCATATGTATTATATATTATATTTATCAGGTATTTAAATATTTATACCCTATTTATATCCTTTTCACCTCTTTTATATTTAGGTTGGTTTATTTATATCTTTTTTTGATTGATTTATTATGGTGTTGTGTATAAATTAATAGTAATACTTTTTAAGTCATTGTTGCTTCAGGCTTTTATTGCGTATTATTTGCGGGTGTGGTGTAGCCTGGTATCACTTAAGCTTGCCAAGCTTATAACTCGGGTTCAAATCCCGGCGCCCGCATCTATTTTTTTATTATGTTTCTTCATTAGCATATATTACCAATTATCTCTTTATATGAATGTTCAATAGTATATGCAGGTGAATATGCAGATAATTATTCACATAACAATAAGTTATTAAAAGGGTGTCTTATTACTCATTATAGGGCAAGTGGATGGGATGCAAAGAGAAAAACAAATAGATACTACTTATAATATTCAACGGCCTCTTGCTATTCGAGCATTGCGGAGGAGTAATATCCGAAAGAAGATTGCAGAATATTTATTTGAAATAAGCCCTAGTTGTAGTTATACCTCTGAAATTGCGTATAATGTTGGAGCGACGTCATCCAATGTTATCGGGGCGTTACGTGGGATGAATACTCGATACAGAGAGGCTGAATCACTTATATCACTTAATCTTGTTGAAGAAAAAAGTGGGGGGAAAAATATTCGTTTTTATGCTTTGACTGATTTTGGTAAAGAGATTGTTGAAAATTTCCAAAAGAAACGATGAATATACTATTTCCCAGTTTTTTTAACGATTTTTTTAATCTCTAATTTTAATTTGTAATTCGTTGACAATATAATAAGATAAATTTTGTTATAAGGTTTTTTAAGTAAACAAAGGATGGAAGAATTTAGAGGGGGGAAAAGAGGGGGGTCTCCTTAAAAATTATGTTTCTTCCATCCCTAGTTATTCTTGCCATTGCATTATATTATTCTTTTAAGTGTTTTTTTCGCATATGAGTATGTATCTGCGTATGCAGACGACATTCTAGCTTTTAAGGTATTGCATAATTTCTTTTGTAAGCTCATCAATTCCTTCTTTATTTTCACAGGAAATTTTCAATTCTTGAGATGTTGTTTTTATTATATCTGATTTGTTTTCCACAACAATGATAGGTTTATCTTCAAAAATTTTCTTTATAAAATCAAGCATGTGATATTGATCATGAATGGTATATCCACATGTTTCTGAGGGATCAATCATAAATACAATAACATCGGCAAGATGAGTTAGCGCTGCGATTGCTTGTTTTTCAATGTTGTTTCTTTTTTCTATTGGTCTATCAAGCAAACCTGGTGTATCTATTATTTGATAGGGTTGTTTGGTATAATTGTTTTGTATAGTGTTATGCCCTACAATTATTTGTTTTGTGGTAAATGGGTACATGGCTATCTCTGGTTTTGCAGAGGATAAGTGTCTGAGAAGTGATGATTTTCCCACGTTTGGATATCCTGCTATTACTATTGTTGGGATATCTTGTATGTGTGGAAATTTTTTCATGATGTTTTGAGCTTCTGCAAGAAAAACTAATTGATTGTCAATTTGATATAAAACAGAGGAAATCCTTCCGTAGATTTCTTTTTGTTTTTGTTTGAGAAAGTCTATATTGCCGGTTTTTCGTAGAGCACTTGATTGTTTTACATAGATACTTTGACATGTTTTTCGGGCCCAGTCTACGGCACCTAATGATTGTTTTAATTTGTCGCTATTTATCTTAATATCTATGATGTCCTGATAAAAAGGCGGTAGTTGATCAAGACTTGGAAATTCTTTTACATATAATTCAAGTTTTAATATGATATTGTTTACAAAGGATTCTGTTCGTGCAAGAATTGTTTTTTTTGTTTGATAGCGGGCATCTCGATCAGGTATGGTTATCTTTTTTGTTTTTCTAATTGATTGATTGATGAGCTGGTCAGCATTTAGGATAAGGGGGAGTTTTCGAAACATAATACTAAAAAATCTTTATGTGTTACCTGTAAATTAACTTATGGATGCTGTCCTATATCATCCAGGTAAATAATTAAGGTCAGGATATAGTTTATTTAACTATCTCTTTCTTGTTTTGGTTGTTAAACAGTGATTCTAGGTAATTTTCTTTTTTGATATGTTACAAGGTATTAAAATGGGATAAACAATTGATATTCTGACGAAAAGACTAAGTAATCGATGATAAATTAAGATAATGCTATGAGCATCGATGAAGGTTATATATTATCAAATAAATATAGAAGAGCCATCTTTGAAGAACTTGCTTCTGGTGAAAAAAATATTTTTCGTATCGCAAAAAAACATCGTATTATTCTAAAAATCGCTCAACGTGTTGTTGATAATTTTGTTGAAGAAGGAATTGTTGAAAAACAAGGGAATAATTATATTTTCACCAAAGAGGGGGATAAACTTGTGGACATTATTGGTAGATAAGAGGAGTTGAGTGTTATAATAAAGCCGTATCTTCTTCAAACGCTCAAAGAGCTTGCTCTTTTAGGGGCAATGAGAAATAAAATAGAGATTTCATCACATGAACTTGCTACCCAACTGCATACAAGTCAACAAACTGCTTCTCGATATCTTATGGACCTAGATAATCAGAAGATGATTACAAGAGAATTAGGAATCAAAAAACAGTTGATTCAGATTACAGAAAAAGGTTCAAATATACTTGAGGAAGAGTTAGTTGCGTATCAACAGATTTTTGATTTACCTGAGAGAGTTGTATTTCAGGGCTGTATCATATCAGGAATGGGTGAGGGTAAATATTATACGGAGCAAAGTGGGTATGCCTCTCAATTTAAAGTTAAACTTGGGTTTGTTGCACATCCTGGAACATTAAATGTTGAAATTGATTCTATTCAAAAAAATAAGCTTAGAATCATAAAAAATTATGGCGGTATTGTTATAGATGAGTTTACAACAAAAAACAGAACCTTTGGGGGAGTTTTGTGTTTTCATGCAACAATAAATGAAGTACAAGCGGCAATTGTTCTTCCCCGCAGAAGTCATTATTCTAATATTATCGAGCTTATTTCTCCATTTAATCTAAGAAAAAAACTTCAAATAAACGATGGAGATGTCGTACAAATTATTGTAAATATAACGTGATAGAGAGATTGTATGAAAAATCAGTTTGTTGCAGATGTACTATATGAAATAGCTGATCTTCTTGATATTAAAGGTGATAATTTTTTTAAAACACGAGCATATCGAATTGCTGCACAAGCAATAGAGGTGCTTGATGAAGATATTCAAACAGTAGTTGATGAAAATCGACTGCATGAAATTTCTGGTGTTGGCGATGCACTGGCAAAAAAAATCACCGAACTTGTGCAGACTGGAAAATTGCAGTATCTTAATGAACTAACAAAAGAGGTACCTAAAGAACTACTTACCATGCTTCGTATTCAAAGCCTTGGGCCAAAAAAGGTTGCTTCGCTTTATAACAACCTGGGTATTACTACTATACGTCAACTCAGGCAGGTGTGTATAGAAGGCAAATTACGTGATCTTGATGGGTTTGGAGTGATATCAGAGCTCAATATCCTCAGAGGCATTGAGCTTCTTGAAAAAACAAGTGGAAGGGCATTATTAAATCTTGCCTATCAGGATGGTAATAACTATCTCTCTTATCTAAAAGAACATGAGAAAATTGACAAGATAAGTCTTGCAGGGAGTCTTCGCCGTATGAAGGAAACCATTGGTGATATCGATATTTTAGTAGCATCAGACTCACCTGATGAAGTTATGAATTATTTTACGAAATACCCTGATGTTGATCATATTCTCTCCAAAGGTAGTACAAAAACCAGCGTTATGCTTGTTGATAACCTCCAGGTTGATTTGCGGGTTGTGAAAAAAAAAAGTTTTGGAGCGGCATTACAATATTTTACTGGGTCTAAAGAACATAATGTTGCAATGCGTAGCAGGGCTATTAAATTTGGTTATAAACTTAATGAGTATGGATTGTTTGGTAAAGATGATGATAAATTTATTGCAGGGGAAACTGAGCAAGAGATCTATCAAAATCTTGAACTCTCTTATATTGAACCTGAGCTTCGTGAAAACAATGGTGAAATCTCTGCAGCAGAAAACCATGGTCTCCCTCAGCTTGTTGGTTATGATGATATTAAGGGTGATTTTCATATTCATTCCGATTGGAGTGATGGAGAGAACTCTATACACGATATTGTCTTAGCCGCAAAAAACTATGGATATGACTTTGTTGGTATAACTGATCATTCAGAGTCGTTAAAAGTAGCGAACGGATTGTCTTGTAGTAGGGTTGAAAAAAAAATTAAACTCATTGATGAAATAAATAAAAAAAATCCTGATATCACGATTTATTGTGGGACAGAATGTGATATCAAAGCAGATGGATCAATGGATTATCCCAATGAAGTGTTAAAAAAATTTGATATTGTTTATGCTGGTATTCATACTTCGTTTAAGATGGATGAATCAACAGCTACAAAACGTATAATATCTGCTATGGAAAATGAATATGTTGATGTTATTGCTCATCCAACATGCCGTATGATTGGTCGAAGACAACCTTTTTCTCTTGATATGCCTGCTATTATGCAGGCAGCTAAACAAACCAATACGTTTTTAGAAATTAATGCATTTCCTGATCGTCTTGATTTAAAAGATGTCCATGCTAAGCTTGCAAAAGACTATGGAGTGAAAATTGTTATTGGTAGTGATACCCATTTTATCGAAAATCTTGGATTTATGCGATTTGGTATTGCCACTGCTCGAAGAGGATGGCTGGAAAAAAAAGATATTCTTAATACCTATTCATGTCCAGATATTGAAAAAATACTTGGTGTTGGGAGATGAACAAAGCTCAAGCAAAGAAAAAAATTCAGATGCTTCGTGAGCAGATTACTTTCCATAATCATAAATATTATGTTGAAAACGATCCTGTTATTTCAGATTATGAGTTTGATAAGCTTCTCAAGGAATTAGAAGGTCTAGAAAAGAAATATCCAGATCTTGTAACACCGGATTCACCCACTCAGCGGGTTGGAGAAAAACCTGTTGATGAGTTTACAACTGTTGAACATAAGCTGGCAATGTTATCACTTGCAAATACCTACACGTATGATGAGTTGCGAGAGTTTGATAAACGTGTGAGAAAAAATATTGGTGATGTTCACTATGTTATGGAACCAAAAATTGATGGTGCCAGTGTAGCACTTTTGTATGAAGATGGTTTGTTTGTTCGAGGAGCTACTCGAGGAGATGGTGTTCGAGGTGATGATATCACAGCTAATCTGAAAACCATTCGGAGTATTCCACTTCGTTTACAAGGGAATGTTTTAAAAAATGTAGAGGTCCGTGGTGAGGTTTATTTTCCTAAGAAAGCATTTGAGCAATATAACAAAGAACAGATGGCCAAAGATGGTATTGTTTTTGCCAATCCAAGAAATGCTGCAGCAGGATCAATGCGTCAACTGGATTCTCGAATTGTAGCCAGTCGCCCTCTTGATATTTTTATTTATACTATCTCTTATTCTGATATAAGTTTTGATACTCATGAACAAGCGTTATCTTTGCTTAAACAAGCTGGTTTTCGTACAAATCCTCTCACAGAAAAGGTAGATGGTATTGAAGATGCTATTACCTATTGTAAGAACCTTGAAAAAATCCGCTCAAGTCTGGATTATGACATTGATGGTGCTGTTGTCAAGGTTAATTCTATAGAGAAACAAAAACAACTTGGTGCTACAACAAAAAACCCACGATGGGCTATCTCATATAAATTTGCTGCAAAACAGGTTACCACAAGGTTAAATGATATTGTTGTTCAAGTAGGGAGAACCGGAACCTTAACACCTGTTGCTGTTCTTGAACCTGTTGAAGTTGGTGGCGTTCTAGTATCACGAGCTACGCTGCATAATTTTGATGAGATAAAGCGTAAAGATATCAGAATTGGAGATAGCGTTTTAGTTGAACGAAGCGGTGATGTCATACCACAAGTTGTTAAACCGATAGTTGAGAAAAGAACTGGTGATGAAGAATCTAAAGAGTTTCCAGAACAATGCCCTATTTGTAATTCAGATATTGCTCAAAAAGAAGGTGAAGTCGCGCTTCGATGTAGTAATCGATTATGTCCTGCTCAATTAAAATGGAGAATACGGTATTTTGCTTCTCGCGATGCAATGGATATTGATCATCTAGGTGAATCAACGGTTGACAAGTTAATTGAAAATAAATTAATTGATAGTATTGCAGATTTGTATACCTTAAGTCTTGATGATTTACTTTCTCTTGACGGGTTTAAAGAAAAATCAGCGTTGAATCTTCTTGAATCCATACAGAAAAGTAAACACCAACGATTGTCACGGTTGATCTATGGACTTGGCATTAGACATGTAGGTAAATATGCTGCTCAATTACTTGCTTCAAAATATCCTTCTCTTGATTTACTTATGAATACTGATGGTCAGGAGTTAGAAAATATCTACGGTCTTGGTGGCAAAACAATTGAATCTATTCAAACCTTTTTTGCAACACCTGAAAACAGGGAACTAATTGAAAGATTAAAAGAAGTTGGTGTAAAAACCCATGAGGATGTCTCGTCGAAAGATATGATTCTAAGAGGGAAAAAATTTGTGTTTACTGGTGGTCTTTCACATCTTTCACGTCCTGATGCATCAGATTTAATTAAAGAAAAAGGAGGAGTTATTGGATCATCAGTAGGTAAAGATCTTGATTATCTTGTCGTTGGTGAGAAACCAGGTTCAAAATATGAGAAGGCAAAAAAACTTGGTGTAAAAATATTAACTGAAGATGAGTTTCTTGATTTAGTAAAAGAAAAGGAGAAATGAAAATATGGTTGAATGTAATGTTGAGGAAAATAAAAAACAATGCAATTGTACCTATAGTTGTTCAAAGAAAGGGTTATGCTGTGCTTGTATTTCGTATCATAGGAATCGAAATGAACTGCCCGCGTGTTATTTTTCAACTTCGGCAGAAAAAACATATGATCGCAGTATTGAACATTTTATGAGAACACAGTAATGATGTTATGATTCAATCAGTCTAATAGTGGTAATGAGTCAAAAATCATATGTATAAGTAAATAGAAGAGTGCAGGGGAAGGGATTCGAACTTGAGTCTACCATAAAAAAATGAATTAATTTATCTTAATATGCCATATCATGATGATCTAAAGAGATTATTCTAATTACACTTTTTTCTATTTTATAAATAACAACAAATGGGCCAAAATGTAATCGCCTATATCCGGCAAGAACATTTCCAAGAGTTTTATAACATTCTGGATTTTCAACAAGATCTATGAGTTTCTTTTGTATTTGGTTAAACAATATTTTATCCTTTTTCTTTAATTTTTTAACTGATTTTTCAAATTGTGTGCTAAATTCGATTATGTATGCCATGTCATAAACTCTTTATATAATCAATAGCATCTTTTTGATCAAATGTTTTAACCTTTTTTCCTTCTGTCATTTGTCTTTCAATTTTTCGGTATCTTTCTATTTTTTCAAAAAATACTTTTTTTCTCATAAGTTCCAGAATAAATTCTTGGATGTTTCTATACCCAAATTCTTTTGAATATTCTTTAGAAGCATTCAATAAATTTTCTGGGATAGTTAAACTTATTTGCTTTAATGTCATAGTATCACAAAATACTTACAAATATTTATATGTACGTTTTAGTACTTATATTTTTCTAATAAATAAAATAATGCAGGGTGAGGGATTTGAACACCAAATTACCGGTAATAATAACCATGTTTCTCCTGTTGGGCAACTGACGATGGATGCTTGATGTTTCTATGATGGGGAATTGGACACCATTTTAATAATGATATTGACCAGTACTCATATTGATATTGCCTTAGTATATACACAAAATCCATTGAAATCTATATCCCGACCTTTCCTACCATAAGATATGCTTAATACTCCAACAAACCCAACCATTTTAACAAAGTCAGGTTCAAGATAACTATATCCCAATAATCCAATTGTTTCAAAACGACGTAAATATCCAGCGATATAAA
>JAWOGM010000007.1:0-43964 GCA_046496795.1 Thermoplasmatota archaeon | reverse complement strand
GACACTCGTACGATATTATTGCAAGGGCATACGATGCAGCTGGATGTTATGGTGAAGATGCCATAACAATCTCTCTCTCTGGCGGGGAGACATACAGCCTAACTATGGCAGTAATCGGTAATGGACAGGCATTAGGTGATGGTCAGTATGAAGCTGACGAAGTTGTAAACATTGAAGCAATACCTGATACTGGCAATATCTTCCAGTACTGGTCTGCACCAGCAGGTAATTTTGGCGATATCTTTGAAAATACAACTACATTTACCATGCCTGCGCAGGATGTAACAGTTACAGCTAGATTCATGCCTGAAGAAGAATATGAAGAAAACTTCTATAATCACAATGATCTTTGTGAACTAAAGAGCGGTTCAGTTGGCATCACCATAGACAATTGGGATGTAAGTGAAGTTGCAGATGGAACAGCATTTGATTTTTATTTCTGGGCAATGACTCAACCTGATCGCTACACCATATTCTATGATGATGAGGTGATATTTGAATCAGGCTGGGTTAGCGATTATCCTGCTATTTATGCTGGTAATCCGCTTTATCCTGAAGGAGTTCAAGAGCATTGGTGGCATCCGAATGGAGTACCATCAATTGGGTGGACATACTATGGGGGGTTATATGAAGGGATTATTACAAAAACCTCTGGTGTAAACCAAATCAGAATTAGAACAGAAGGCGGAGAATCAGGCACAATATGGTACTATGAATTGTGCTTACAGGATGAAGTAGAATGTGTAGAAGAAATAGAACTTACAAAAAGCCTATGGAATCAAACATCACAAGAATGGGACGATTTCATAACTGCAAATCAAGGTGATATAATAACTTGTAACATTAGCATATATCTTCCAGAAGATGCCTGTGCTACCTGTAACGGAAACGTAACCGGTTACATTCCTTTTGGGAATCATTCGTTAGGATTTAGTTATGTTGATGGTTCAACAAACATCACGGCAGTATTCTCAGATGGTACTGTTGAAAACCTGGATACTGAACCTTTAAAAGTAGATCTACCTCTCCATTATGTCGGGCTCATTTGGAATGAAAGCAATATGGGTGGTCCAATGCAGCTTCTTCCTGGAATGCATCTGTATTTTACGTATGATGTAGAAGTTAAAGCTAATCCAGCAAATGGAACTTATGCTTTTGGGGCATCTATATCTGCAACATATGATTGTGAGGAAGAACCTATTGAAGAAATAGATTCAGATGTTGCTTACGTGCTTGTGATTGCCGGCGGCTCAGGTTTAGTTCATAATATTGATTCAGACAAATGGTTCATGACGATTCAAGAAGCAATTGATGATCCTCAAACACTTGATGGACATACTATAGAAGTAAACACAAGCATTTATGTTGAAAATGTTATCGTAAACAAAGAACTCACTATTAAGGCAGCATCCACACCAGTCATTGATGGAGGAAATGAAACTGCTGTTAGTATTACAGTAGATAACGTTGTATTTATGGGGTTTGAGATTATAAATTCAACAAAAGGAATTTATGTCGAAGGCGACTATGTAACTCTTGAAAACAATCATATTCATGGCTGCTATTCTGATGCGATTTATCTTTACAATTCCAAGTACTGTACAATTACTAAAAACACTGTACTAAATAGTTCAAATGGAATATACCTACTATTTTCTGATCATAATATTATTGATGAAAATACCGTAAATAATAACCTATTGAGAGGATGTCGCCTTGCTAATTCTATTAATAATACAGTTGATGAGAATATATTTAACAATAACGATATCGGTGTGTCTATCGTATCCTGCAAGGCTATGTCTAAAGATGAAGGAAACATCATAGAGCATAATTCAATCAATGGTAGCCATTTCGGCATCTATATGGCAAGCAGTTGGAATAATACGATTCAGAGTAACTATGTCAACGATAGTGGATTGACCGGCTTTGGCTTTTATATCATAAGCAGCTGCTACCATAACCTCTTCTACAACAACTACATAAATAACACTGAAAATCGAAATGGTTTGGACAATGGAAATAATACATGGAACATAAGCAAAACCCCGGGTGTAAACATCATCGGTGGACCCTATCTCGGGGGCAACTACTGGAGTGATTACACAGGCGAGGATACCAATGATGATGGACTAGGGGAGGACCCATATGTTCTCCAGTTTACGGTAGGTACTGGTGGAAATCAGGATTTGTATCCATTAGTTAATTAAATATGACAATAGTATATAAAAAAAGGAAAACAGTAAATATGAAAATAGAAAAAGTTATAAATACTTTAAAAACCAATATCTGCAATAACAAATATTTAGGGGTAGAGGTTATATGATTAGGAAAAAAATACAAACAATAATTATTGCATGTTTCATGCTTTTAGCAACAGTAGCAATAGTTACTAATAAAACAACTGCAACAGAACTTCGTACTGTTAGAGGATATGTATATGTAAATGGAGAAATTACAGCACCTGTTCAGATAAAGCTCATTTTTGATAATCAACAAAAAATAGCGACCATCCCTGGTGACCCAGTAGGATACTATGCAATAGATATCAACGTAGCAAATGGAAAAACGGGAGCTTTTCATGTAACTCTCGCCGGAGGTACTTGGGAAGCAGAGGAAACAATTACGATTAAATCTGGCGTAATAAATTATCTCAATTTTAATCTCACCATCGATACTTCACTTCCACCGCTAAACAATCCACCAAACACACCAAGCATACCTTCTGGACCAAGTACAGGAAACCCTGGTACAAGCTACACCTACGGCACTTCTGCAACTGATCTAGATGAGGACCAAGTTTATTATCAATTTGATTGGGGAGACGGAACTACTAGCGACTGGATAGGACCCTATGATTCTGGTTCTACAGGTAGCGCTTCACACAGCTGGAGTTCTTCAGGTACATATCAAGTAAGAGCTAGAGCAAAAGATGTTTATGGTGCTGAGAGTGGATGGTCAAGTTCTAGAACAGTCACTATTTCAACAACATCAGGTGGTGGCGGCACCGGCGGTGGAGGAGGCGGTGGCTTTATACCACCAAATCAAAATCCAGTTGCCGATGCAGGTGGACCATATTTTGCTTTTCCAGATGAAAACATAGTATTAAACGCTTCAGCAAGCTACGCCCAAGATGGTAAAACCATTACTGGATACCGATGGGATTTCACTGGAAATGACATATGGGATACAGACTGGATTACCACACCTTTTGTAAATTATAGCTACACAAACCCTGGGGAATACACCGTAAAACTAGAAGTTAAAGACAGTGATGATCTGACTGATACCGATACAACAACGGTAACAATACTTGCAGGTAATCTTCCACCAACCAAACCCGAGGTAACCGGTCCAACATCAGGTAATAAAAATATCTTATATGAGTATACCGCAGTTTCAACAGATCCAGACAATGACACCATTCAATATATCTTTGAATGGGGTGATGAACAAACCACAACCACAGAATTTTATCCCAGTGGCACAGCAGTAACCGTAAATCATACTTGGACATCTGCGGGTAAATACCACATGACCATCACCGCATTTGATAATCAAACACTATCAGAACCTACACACCATATCGTATACATAGACGCTGAAGAAGTCGGAGACATAGGATATCTTATTGACGAAGATGGAGACGGAGTTTATGATATATTGTATAGTTATGAAATTGAAGATACAACACCTGTTGAAGAGCAAGATGATGGAACATATCTATTAGATGTTGATGGTGATGGCAAATGGGATTATATTTATGATCCAATCACCAAGACACTGTCTGAATATATTGAAGACCCAGAAGAGCAACCTTTAAATGTATTATTATATGGTATATTAATACTGATAATATTACTACTTATCTTCTTGATTTTACTTGCTAAACGTAAAAAACCAAAGAAACCTACCTCTTCAAAAAAACCAACACCAAAACAAGAGAAAGCCACTTCATCAAAGAAATCATCAACCAAATCAAAAAAGAAATAATCCTTAAAAAAAATCAACTGATTCATATCAGTTTTTTTCTTTATTTTTTTTATATCCTACGAGTAACAAGGATAAAATTATTTATTCGTTCAAGTATATTCTGTACTAGCAGAGTAATCCTTTGAAACCTAGGGGTGTTATTCCTACGTAGGACATCTTCTAATCGAGAGTTTAATAAAGGCTCTTGTGCAAAGTTAAAAACGGAATTTACGGCATGTATGTTTTTTTTATCATCGGGTTCATAATCAAAGAATTCAATTGTGGTATCATAGAGTTGTAATGATTCAAAAATACTGGATTGCATATAAACATCTGAGGATAAACGAAACATGAGTGGGCTGTCAACAAACACACAAGAATCAATTAGTGTCTGTGTTGATCTTATCATATATAAACCAAAAACCTTGTTGTTGGTAAACAAGCAATTTATAATCTTATTCTTTTTATTATATGAACCGATGATGTCAATGCCTGCATGATTATTATCAAAGAATTCACAATATTCTATGATGGTATTTGAAGCATGTTGAAGTTCGATACCATCTGTGTTTTCATAAAAAATGCATTGTTTTATGTGATTATGAGTTAAAGGATTTGATGCTGTTCCAAGTATGGCGATTCCTTCATCATTGCAACCATAAAAGGTGCTATTAACAACGGTATTATTTGAGCTCCATATTGCTATACCTATTGGATTGTCATAAAAGATACAGGATTCCACTAGTGTTTTGTTTCCTGTGATTTTTAATCCAGTTGTATACATCCCTGGTCCCTTATTTGAGATACTGAGCTCTTTAATAGTCACATTTGGTGCTCTACTATGTACTGCATAGGAATTCTGCTCTGATGTAGGAACGATGATTGTGTGTTCTTTGTTTTCTCCGATAAGTGTAAGTGGCATATCAATTGTTATGATTTCATTATAGATACCGTTTTTTATGTAGATAGTTGCCCCTTCATCAGCATAACGTACTGCTTCTTGTATTGAGGAGAAATCAGAATCTATATATCCGACAGTAAGAATACTACTATATTCTATATAAGGTGATGCAATAGCTATCGTGGCTTGTACGCTGACAACTACTAAAAAGCAATTTAAAAGTATTACTATGCTTTTTTTACGTGCTTCCATCACCTCAACCTACCAATCATGTTACAATATAGCAAGATTGAGTTTGGCTAGCATTATATTTAATCATTACTAGTGAAAAAACCAAAATGTAAAAATGTCACAAATCCAAATCTATTGTATCAATCGTTAAAAAAAATATTTCTGAAACCCAGCCATATCAAAAAAATTGACAGAGTATGACATCTACCAACCAGTTTGACTATTTCTTAAATGATACCACACCTTTAATCAATACTTGTTAGAGGTCTACCTGGGCAAAACTGGTATTTTTAAAAAAGGATAAATCAAGACTACCCCAGTCATTAAAATCCCCCGGCCCATGTGATCCATCAGAATAATCAAGAATTTTATAGGTATAGAAATAATTCATAGTGCTTCGATAATTACGATATTTCCACCATTGTGCAGTAAATAATTTTGCAGCAACCATATTATCATTACCGCCATGATCATCAACAAAAAGTCCCAAGGTATGACCAAGTTCATGCAATAGTCCAGATGATAGAACATGACTCCGAGTATACTGTGGAAAGGTATTATGAAGCTGTTTTACTGATAACTGAAAACTATCCAAGTGATCCCATCCCATAAAGGAATATCCACGGCCAGGACCATAATCACTTACAAGACAATAATGAAATATTCCCTTACGAGGGTTATTCAAATCACCATCCAAAAAATACATCCAATATAAATCAGTAAGATCTGAAAAGGAATAATTATTCACTACGGCTATTTCCTGTCCACCACCCAGGTTTCCCACATCAACATGAAAACTGATATCATAAGCATCAAAAGCATCGATTAATCGTTGAATATCTTCATCTGAGGGCGTATTTGATACATCAGCATCAAGCGGGCTCATCCAGTCTATCTCAACAAAGATATCCTTACGGAACGGATTTGCTCCATAAGCATCCATATAGCATTCCTCGATATTATTAAGTCCATCCCCATCTTGATCAAGGTTGGCATGATCATCCCAGGTATACGGATCATAACCCCATTTTATCTCCCACCAATCAGGACATCCATCGTTATCACTATCAAGACCCGGGATCTCTATTTGACTATATCGAGTGGTATCTATCGCCCCTATAAATTTGGAATAATCAATCTCCCAGTCTGCACCTGCATCATCAACCATTCTTAGATACCAGGGAAATATCTGAACAAAGCCAAAGAGAGAAAATATTCTATCCCCCCGGCTCCAGTCAAATAATCCTGGACCAAAAGCAAAACCCCAGTAATTTCTTCTTGCTTTGACCGTTGAATGTTTTGCTTCAAGTCCAACCAGGGAGTTGATAAAATTAGATTGAGTCACTTCAAGCTGACTGTAATCAACCAGCAGGGAATAACGAAGATTATCAATAAAAGAGCAAGAGATTATCTTTACATCAGAACAGTGTTGATTCATATAGATGGCATAGTGGGTGTTGGTATAAAAATTTGAATTAACGATAGAAACGTTATGACATCCATCAAGTTTAATTCCAAAACCATTGTGAACAATGTTACAGTTTTTTATTGATAAAAAAGCGCATTCTGATACAAAGATACCGCCCTGGTTATCATTGTTATCATACAATGCATTATCTTCAATAAAAAGAGATGATGAATTGTGAAGAAATATACCGATACTATTGGTGTGAGCAATGCAGGATTTTACATAAAAAAAATGTGAGTGTTCAAGTACTATACCTATTGAATTATGAGAAAATCGACAATCGTGTATAATATTTTCCAAACAATACCGTCCGACAATTCCTTTTCCATTACCCGTAAAAGTACAGTTAGTAATAGTGTTATTTGTTGTTGTATCAAGATGGATTCCTATTTTTGTTCGATAGAAAAAACAAGATTGTATGCTATTTTGAGAACTAGTGATATATATCCCTGCATCATATAGATCTCCACCTGAGTTTTGAAGGGTGAAATGCTGTATAGTTACAGCATCAGCAGTAATATCAATGATAGTTGGGTTATAGGATCCATCAATGATAGTAGCATAGGTATCTTGACCAGTTATAGTAAGTGATTTGTTTATGATGAGATTCTCTGTATATATTCCATTTGCAACAGAGATGCGATCTCCCGGTGTTGCAGAGGAAATAGCATCAGAGATATATTGATAGGGATGCTCTAATGTCCCATACCAGGGACCCAGGGTATTGTTGCCATCGACATAGATGATCCCAGTTTGATGTATTGTATGTATATCTATAGTGTATAATGCATAGCTTTGTGAACCAATAAGCAAGGGGATGATGAAGAGAACAAATATGTTTTTTTTCATAATATCCTTATTATCTAATACCATTTCCTAGATAAAGATATCGATAGCTGATGGGAGAACAATAATTTTATTTATTTTTTTTAAATAGAAATTTATATATATTAGTTAAAACAAATATAATAGTGTGTGTAATGTTAATTATTAACAATTTACACAGGGGGGTAGTTGTAAAACCATGCTCGTCGTAGGGACCGTCTCAAGCATAGAAGAACAAAATGAATTACATTTCATTGCAGAAATAGTTCTAGTCAGCCAACGATTTCGATACATCGCCCAACAACAAAAAAAGAACAAATAATAAAAACTCCATACTAATCTATACCTCAAATCACGGAATATTTATTTTTTTAAATTCATCTCTTTTTTATCCATTCTCAGAGTTAACATTAAAAATATTGTTCAATCTTTCTCATATTTGGATTGACCATCTGACATTTTCTTAAAGGAAAGATTTCTTCCAAAAGAGTAATTTCTCTGATATAATCAGAGAATTCATTAGTGATCAGTTCAGAAAATTTCTTTGCATGTCGTATATCATCTGCAGTAAAACAAATCATCCAATCATAAACTCCATGTAAATAGCTGTTGTGAGAAACAGTGACCTCTAATTTTTTACCGATTTCATCAGCGCTGCTTTTTATTATTTTTTGTATTTTTTCCCCAAGAGGATCCTGTGTTCTTGTCAGAAGCATAATAAAACTTTTCTTTTTTATTTTTTCAGTATCCACTACTGCGTGGTATCCCCAAATTGTTTTATTACTCTCCAGGCGTTTAATTATCCTCCAAACCTTTTGTCGTGAAAAACCACATTTTTTTGCGATTTTATCAATATTTTCGTTAGAGTTTTTACCCAGTATTGCAAGTAGTTTCTTTTCATCTTCTTCAATTTTTTTTTTGCTGCTTTTTGGCATATGGTACACCCAAGTGTATAGCAATATGTACTGTATTACACCTTTTATGTAGTCAAAAAATCTGAACCTTTATTCGTTATCTATTTTGACTATCTCTTTTAGATATTTTATGTATTCCCGCTATTATTAGACATATATGCTAAAGATTAATATGTATATTAAATATTGTATATAAAATTTACCTGATTTTGTATAATGTGTTATTTTAATATGATAAAAAATTAAAAAAATATATCCAACATATGGAAAACATATCATTAATAAAAAATATAATTTCCAATCCAAAAGGGCTATCGTTTTCTTTTTGTAACATAACCGATAGTGCCACATAGAAGAGGTATTGTTTAATAAAAGAAGTATCAATGAAGTAATAAAACCTGAAATTTAGCCTTCCAAGCTTTTAGTTCCAATAAGAGTTTTGGTATCAATAACACCTTTCATTGCTCTGATTCTTTTGATAACCACTTCACCAATCCCATCAATATTATCACTTTCAATCTTGACCAGGATATCAAACTCTCCAAACAATGGATGAACTTCAACAACTTCAGGTATTTTATTATGTAATTTTTCATAGACTTCTTTTTCATATAACGGGCTTATACTTAACAAAGCGAATCCTGTTGCCATAGAAAACATATATGTGCTAAGGCATCAAATACTTTTTCTTTTAATATAAAACAAAACACACAAAAAAAATCTATTCTTTTGAAGAACATGATAAACAAGTAAAATCTATTGCTTTTTTTTGCATAAGAATTTTACAAATCCTACATGTTTCATCCACAACTGAGCCATTGTTTGAATGAATGAGCCGCTCTGCAGATTTGGTAATTTCTAAAAGAATTTCTTCATCAACGATCTTAATCCTCCCCCGTTTATTTGAACGATATTGACTGATTGCTGCGGGAGTGACATCTAATTTTGTAGCTGCCTCTTTTTGATTTAACCCAAATGTGTTAATCATACATTCAGCTATTTCTTTTCGAATTACCGGTAAACCATTCCACATCATATACTCGCAGGGCGTCTGTTGCATAGAATGAAATATGAATATCTATACTTATAATTAACGTTTGTTAACACTTATATGAACACGTATATGAAGAAAATAAATTTATGGCAATATTTATAGCCGAGATATTGGTTCTAAGATTTGAATGTCTGAAGTTGATATTTTTAAAGCATTGGCTGATCCGACTCGATTAAAAATTTTAGAATGTGTACAACAAGGACAAAAATGTATTTGCGAAATTATTCCATATACAAAAAAATCTCAACCTAATGTCTCTCAACATATCAAGATATTAAAAAGTGCAGGAATTGTATCAGAAAACAAAGACGGCACCCGAATAATGATTAAAGCTTCAGACAACAGCATATATGATATTATTGAACAAGTAAAACTTTTTTCAAAGAACATTCAATAATAGTTATATTTAAATATTCGAATATTCTTACATTGCTGAAATGAATGAAATTGAAGTCTTCAAAGCCCTAGCAGATCCAACAAGACTAAAAATTTTACATCTGATCAAAAAAAAAGAAAAATGCATTTGCGAAATCATCCCAGAAACACAAAAATCACAACCAACCATCTCCCAACATCTTAGAATACTACGAAATGCAAACCTTATAACACAACGAAAAGTAGGCACAAACATCTGGATAGCACCATCAAATAATCAAATTTATTCAATCATACATAAAATAAAGGAGATAAACAAATGACACCTCTTGATATATTTTTTGTAGGCGTTGACATGCTAGGAGAATACCTTTCCGAACATGTATTAACCTGTCTCATACCTGCATTTTTTATCGCAGGAGCAATCGCAGTATTTGTCTCAAAAAAAGGCATACTCAAATACTTTGGCGCAAACACAAAAAAATACATATCCTACTCCGTAGCATCCGTTTCAGGTGCAATTCTTGCCGTATGCAGTTGTACCGTTCTGCCGTTATTTACTGGAATATACAAACGAGGAGCAGGTATAGGACCTGCCTCAGCATTCCTTTTCTCAGGACCCGCTATTAACATCCTTGCAATTGTACTCACCGCACAAGTACTTGGTTATGACATCGGCCTTGCCAGAGCAGTATTTGCAATTATAATGGCCATTGTGATTGGCTTATCAATGGCATTAATATTTAGAAAAGAAGAAAAAGAAAAAAACAAAACAAACGACATGTTTGCCGCCCCAACAGAAGAAGAAAACAAAAAACCTCTCTGGGCACCATTAACATTTTTTATATCTCTTGTCCTCATCCTTGTCATCGGTGCAGCAAGCACAAATTACATCCCATGGGTTCCAAAACTCTCAATTGTCTATATATTAACACTTGTTGTATCAGTAATACTCATCTTTTATTATTCAAAAGAGGAAGTAAAAAACTGGGGACTAGCAACATGGGATTTAACAAAAAAAATATTTCCCATTCTACTCATCGGCGTATTTATTGTAGGAATAATCAGTGGAGTAGCAGCCTATCTGATGCCAGGTGCAGACCCTGCAAATGCAGTAGGAATCGCAGTAGCACCCTACATTGGAGGCAATGATATCTTCTCATGTTTTTTAGCATCAATAATTGGTGCGATACTTTATATGCCAACGCTACTTGAAGTAGCAATTGTTGGTGATCTTTTTGGTTATAGTGCAGGAATCATGGGAGGTGGTCCAGCGTTAGCATTACTTCTTGCAGGACCCTCATTAAGTCTTCCAAACATGGTTGTAATAACAAAAGTAATGGGAATGAAAAAAGCCTTTGTATACTTTGGATTAGTAATCATTGTTTCAACAATTGTAGGATTTGGATATGGCACAATTATTGGATAAAAAAAGACGTGATAAAGATGAAGATAGAAATTTTAGGCACCGGTTGCCCTAAATGTAAGGCAACTGAAAAAATTGTCAGAAAAGCAGTTGAAGAACTTGGTATAAACGCTGAAATTGTAAAAGTTGAAGATTTAGAAGAAATCATCAGCCGTGGCGTTATGATGACACCAGCAATAGTTATTGATGGCGAAGTGAAAATCGTTGGAAAAGTACCAAGTACTGACGAAATAAAAAAAATAATACAATAAAGAAAAGGAGAAAATAGTATGAGAATTGTAGAAGAATGGTTTCCTGAATTCACCAAAGAATTTGAAAAAATAGATCAGATATATCAAGAAAAACGCTCAATAGATGAAAAAACGTATCAATTCATCTGTTTTGCAATGGCAATTAAAGGACGTTCAGCACCCTGTGTTCGTAAGCATTTCAAAGGAGCTCTTGAAGCAGGAGCAACACTAAAAGAACTAGCATATATCATGGCGTTAGTATTTCGCGAAAGTGCTGGTAATGATGACTGCTGGGTTCATGATGTCCTTGCTGACTATAAGGATTTAATGAAAAGAAACGTTCAATGCTGCCAAAAATAATTTATACCTCTATGCATCCGACTATTAGCTAAGATAGTCTACCGTTATAGTTAAAAAATAAACAATTAGGTTGAAAAAATGAATAAAAGAAAACATACAAGTCTATTAATAAGTCTAATTCTAGTAAGCATAACAATATTTTTAAGTGGTTGTGTCAGTGAAAACGGCGATACCCGGCAATCTTGGTTAGATACTTATACGCCTGTTCATTCTCAAGGTACTGGTGAAAATAATTTTTGGATAACATACCCTGAAAAATTATCAAAAAGTGGTGTTGAAGTTAATCATCCACAATGGGTGTTAGATGAACTTGAAAACAACCCAATTCTTATAGTTGCAGGAAGTGATGATTGCGCGCCCTGTATAATGCAAAAAAGAAATATTAATACCGTTTTAGAAACATATGAAGAGCAGATTCAATATTTTAATATTCCAACAGATGGCAGTGATCCTCGTGCATGGGATGCATATAATGCGTATTGGTCACAGGATACTTCTTGGTATATCCCTTTAACGGCAATAATAACAAAAGGCAGAGATACTGATAATGAGGTAGCGATATATTGGCATAGTTCAACGGGATCAACAGGAGAGCAATGGATATCTGATTTTGTAAAAGATGCTATTTATTATCATCACGTCTATAAGGAGAATAGTTGATGGAAAAAAATAATTTTAATATCATTATTATTTTGTTACTAATCATTTTTTTTTCCAGTCTTATTTCATCAGTTTTAGCCGAGGAATACCAGATACAACCTGCGCCAGATTTCACCGCAGTTGATGAAAACGCAATTGAATTTTCGTTA
Organism: Thermoplasmatota archaeon; assembly: GCA_046496795.1. Taxonomy (GTDB): domain Archaea; phylum Thermoplasmatota; class E2; order DHVEG-1; family DHVEG-1; genus JAUWYM01. Next base: position 31,399 of record JAWOGM010000007.1, on the reverse strand, counting down.
AGTGATTATCAGGACAATATCGTTATCCTTCACTTCACCCAATTAGAAGAACCAGTCTGTATTGAATGTCTCAAAGAGATGAAAGGACAGATTGAAGAGCTAAAAAATCTTGCTGATTCCAATATCCATGCAACCATTATCACCATAAACATCAGACAAAACCCTTACTCAAAAACTGGAGTTGAAATGGCAGCTTTAGATTTTAATGTAAATATCAGTTGGAATTGGGTTGAAGACTTTAGTCCTTTTCCAATATCAACTCTATATAAAAATTACTGGAACTTTCAAGGAGCAATGTCAAACCCCTCTCTTGTACTTATCGATACAAATCAAAGCATCGTTGGCTTATATCATGTCTATGTCATGGGAAGAGGCCCACGAGATGGCATACAAACTGCTGAATCACTCTTGCAAGATATTCAGCAAATAAGAGATGGTGAATGGGAAGGATTTAAAGGACAAGTCTATGATGATTCAATTACCTTTATCGGTATTTTTCTTTTAGGAGTTCTCACTGCAGTAACCCCTTGCTCTCTGGCATTGTTGGTAGCGATGATCTCCTATGTGGGATCTTTACAGAAAAAATCTGAAAAAAACACTAAAAAAATATCAATACAAGGAATATGGGTTGGTATCATTTTTACAGTTGGGATGGCCGTCGTGTTTTTTGTTTTTGGTTTAATACTTTCATCCATAGGATTTTTTATTCAGGCATCGGCATTATTTTTCCTTATCGCAGGTATTATCCTTGTCATCTTAGGCATAAATGTATTCAAACCATTAAAAGAATTTATTAAAACAAATTCAGAAAAAAAATCAAGTTCCCAAATAATGGAAAAAGGACAAAACATGTTTTTCAACCTTAGTAAAAAATCCATCTATTTAGGCGCATTCTTTCTGGGGATTCTTTTCTCCATTGGATGGGCGCCCTGCGCAATGGGACTTATGATGCCAGTATTTATACTAATTTTAGCTCAAGATTTTTCTATTCTTATGGGCGGACTGTTATTGTTTGTTTTCGGCTTAGGCCATGGAATACCCATTATTCCTTTGTGTGCCGTAACAAACACAGTACGAGGCAAAGTTGGAAACAAATATGTTACAGCGGGAAAATGGATGCAGCGTATATTTGGAATAATAATCATTGCTATTGGAATTATTATGGCAGCACGATACTGGGACATTAATCTCTGGTAAAATAAATAAAAAAGGATTATTACTCATCTTTTTTATTAAAATAATATAGTGAAACAATTAAAATAATAAGTCCAATCCCAAAAGATACAAATGCACTAGTCAAACTATCATCTGCAAATAAAAAAAGATCAAAAAGCATCCACACGCCACGAAAGATAGGAATTGAAGCAAATAAAATTAGTATTTCAAGAACAAGTTTCTGCTGCGAGGAAGACAATTTCTTCATACAACTAAGCAGCAATTCTATATTTTAAAACCTTTCTAAATAACACCAAATATCTCTTTTTTATAAAAAACCAATGGGTAGAAATCTCTAAATAATTTGAGTAGTATTAGCCTGGTTTATAGATGACAACAAAAGAGGATATCAGTTCAAACAATCAACCCATTGGTGACATATGCACGTCAGACAAAGATAGTCAACACAAGAAAAAACCTCATTACAAGATATCTGAAGAAAAAAAATGTGAACTTCAAAAACTCATAAAAAGAAAAAGATGGAACAAAATCAAAGATTTCCTCATTAAATGGCCTGCTGCAACGGTAGCTGATCTCATCCAAGAAATGGATAAAATTGATGCGGTTTTAATCTTTCGTTGTCTCCCTCGTGACTTCGCAGCAGATGTTTTCTCAGAAGTTGATTTTTTAGATCAAGATGCACTACTCAAAGATTTAACAGATAGTGAAATCTCTGCCCTACTCTCTGAATTACACCCTGATGATAGAACTGAGCTATTTGAAGAACTCCCTGCCCCTGTAACACAGCGGCTATTAAAGCTGCTAAAGCCTGAAGACCTTAAAGAAGCACGCGTACTTCTTGGATACCCTGAAGACAGTGTAGGACGTTTAATGACTCCTGATTTTGTATCAATTCAGGAGGATTGGACGGTTAAAAAAGCATTAAAATATATCCGTGAAGAAGGAAAAGACAGTGAAATTTTAGCAATGATTTATGTCGTTGACAAACATGGAAAACTTCTTGATGAATTACGCCTGCGTCAACTCATCCTTGCCAACCCCTCAAAGAAAATCTCTGAGTTAATGAACTATTCTTATGTAGGCATTACTGCTTTTGAAGATCAAGAAAAAGCGTATCATCTCATCAAAGAATACAACCTGTTTGCATTACCTGTAGTAGATTCTGAAGGAATACTTTTAGGCATAGTAACCGTTGACGATTTAATAGATGTCGGTGAAGAAGAAACAACAGAGGACTTTCACAAAATAGCAGCTATGAGTGAACTTAAATTACCAGATAGAATACGATTTGCACCTGTTCTAACTCTGTTTCGCAAACGCATCGGATGGCTTATGTTTTTAATTTTTGTTAACTTATTCGCAGGATTGGCAATAACATTATTTGAAGAAACAATAGCAACATATATTGTTCTTCTTACATTCATGCCGCTTCTTATCGCCTGTGGTGGAAACGCTGGATCACAAGCCTCAACACTGATGATTCGAGCTCTTGCCATGAAAGATGTAAAGCTTAGTGATTGGTATTACTGCATAGGAAAAGAAGCGCTTGTCGCAGGTAGCCTTGGATTGACACTAGCAATAATTGTATCATTTTTAGGAATTGTAAGAGGTAGTATGCACATTGCAGTTGTTGTAGGATTATCAATGCTTATCATTGTTTTTATCGGGAGTCTCGTTGGGATCTCACTACCCTTTATATTCACCAAATTAAAATGGGATCCCGCTGTTGCAAGCGGACCACTCATCACCTCCATTGCTGATATTATAGGCATAATTATCTACCTCTTTATTGCAACTTCATTACTTCCCTTTTAAAAAATACTATATCGATTTTTTAAAGTCATAATATATGAAAAAATATCACTATTCGCCTGATTTATAAATTTCACGAAGCGGTATATAATAAACAAGTAAAGCAATGAAAATCCACAATAAAACACCAGGGAAAACCGGTGGATACTCAAACATTGTAATACGTAACCCTGCAATAATAATAAAAGCAACAATCACACCAGTCAATGCTTCACCTGCGATAAGACCTGCGGTAAACAACAAACCAGTACGAACAACCTTTTCTTTTGGTTTAACTTCAGTTTGTTTAATAGCCAGCTCCCATTCCGTTGCTTTATCATTATCATTAGAACCAAAGATTTTCTTAATTTTATTGTTAGTAACATGACGAATAACCCCACCAATAAAAATAGGTGTAGCAAGGGTGAAAGGCAAATAAATACCAATAGCAACAGGAAGAACAGGAAGATCAATTAAGATTAAAACAAGTGCAAGAATCATTCCCGCTAATACAAACGGCCATACCATTTCTCCACCTAGTACCCCTCTAATAACACCACTCATCAGAAATGCTTGTGGTGCAGGAAGATTAGGGCTGCCAATAGTATATGCTTTATCAAGTGCTGAAACAACTAATGCAAGGACAGGAGCGGCAGCAACAACGCCAACTAACTCAGCAAGTTGTTGCTTGGAGGGTGTTGCTCCAATCATCTGCCCTGCAGTTAAGGACTGCAAAACATCCCCTGATATTGCCGCACAACACGCAATCACCGCAGCAATAAGAAGAGCTACGCCAAAAGCACCAATATCTCCAGAGAGTCCAAAGCCTAAGAGGATAAGAGAAGTAATAAGTAAAATCGAAACAGTAACTCCTGAAGTTGGATTATTACTAGACCCTACTAAACCTGCCATATATCCAGCGATTGCGCTCGCTATAAAAGCAAAAAGGATAGCAAAAATAGCCATTACACCAGAAATAGCCCATTCGCTAGAAATCCAGCCATACACCAAAAAGATTGGGATAACTAAAGCACCGATAGAAAGAAACACCCATTTAAAATTTAAATCCTGATCAGTCCTTTTTTTGGTATGAGACTGCCCACTTGTTTTTATCCCTATTATTGCTTCACGAATTCCATCAGCAAGGTTTTGTCGTAATCGAAAAATAGTCCACAGCCCACCAACCACCATAGCGCCCACGCCAACATAACGTATGTAATTTGCCCATATCTGATAAAAACCCCAAATTAACCGACCCACGTTAAGACTCCCGCTGCCCATTGTTAACGCATCTGAAATCTGTCCAGGAGTAGTTGGTGAAGGTATACCAACTGCAAGGGCAATCAGTGGGGCAAGTATCACCCAGCCAATAAGACCGCCAACAAATACAAATGATGCTATTTTAGGTCCAATAATCCATCCAACGCCAAGAAGCGCTGGAGAAGCAGCAAGGCCACCATAAAATAATCCATTATGGTCTCCACCACCAATGTTGAATCGACCGATATTTACAATACCTTGTAACTGTCCATGAAATGCTTTCAGACCAACTTGACCAAATTTTAATAAAGCTCCAAGTATTCCTCCTATAAGAAGCCACATACCGCTACGCTGGGTTGCTGTTTGTTCTGAACCATCACCAACAGTTGTGGTTAGTACTGCAGCCACAGCTACTCCTTCAGGAAAGGGAAGATCTGTTTTTATTATAAGGGCTCTACGAAGCGAAACCATCCACAGTACCCCTAGAGTACCGCCAAGCATTGCAACAATTGTTGTTTCTAGATATTGAATCTCAGTCCAGGCTCCAAGTAGTACCATAGCAGGAATCGTAAAAATCACTCCTGCAGCAAGAGCAGTCCCCGCTGAAGCACCCATCATTCCAATATTTATCTCAAGAATATTTCCCTTTAAGGGTTTAAGTAACGCAAAAGCCATTACAGCTCCCGGTATAGCTGCTGAAACAGTCATACCGGCATATAACCCAAAATAGGCGTTTGCTGATCCTAAAACTATTGCAAGAAGTGCCCCGACAAGAATTGCTTTAATTGTTAATTCAGGAATAATTTTTTCAGCAGGAATAAAGGATTTGAAGTTTTCTCTAGAGGACATACTATTCAATGTAATATATAATAGTTTAGTTTATATAAAAGTATTATGTTTCAAACATAATCCAAATTAAATAGTGACTCCTAAAAGATCAAATAAAAAAACATATAAGATTTTAAACCATTGTGTTAATAAGGATAAGAAAAAACATTTCATAAAAAAAGTTGATAAATAGAGACAGACAAAGGGGAGAAAAAAATCATGGAACAATGGTCATCAAAACTTGGTTTTATTCTTGCAGCTATTGGATCTGCTGTCGGGATTGGAAACATCTGGAGATTCTCATCAGTAGTAGGACAAAATGGTGGAGGAGCTTATCTTATACCTTTCTTGATTGCCGTATTTTTATTTGCTCTACCGTTAATGATGCTTGAATTGGCAATTGGGAGACATAAAAAAGGAACAGTAGTCTCTGCATTTGGTTCAGTACGAAAACAATTCCACATTTTTGGATGGATACTTGTTGCGATTGTATTTATAATTCTTAGTTATTATCTTGTCATCACTGGATGGATATTAGGATATCTTGTTTCATCACTAAGCAGCTCTGGACTTGACTTCAGTGCTTTCACATCCTCATATCAACCACTCTTTTATTTTATTATTGCTGCACTCATCACTGGATTTATTATTTCATTTGGTGTAAAAAAAGGAATACAACAGATAGCAACAATACTTATGCCTTTTTCATTTATAATTTTAATTATATTAGCCTTATTTTGTACAACACTTGATGGATTTGGAAAAGGAATATCATTTTTTTTCACACCAGATTTTTCAGTACTTTCAAATCCACTTATCTGGGCTGCTGCGTTTGGTCAAGCATTTTTTTCGCTTTCAGTTGGTTCAGGTATCCTTCTTACCTATGGAACCTACCTTGATAAAGATACGAGTATTGTTCAATCATCTCTTATCATCACCTTTGCAGATTTGGCGGTTGCTTTTCTGGCAGGAATAATAATATTCCCTATCGTTTTTACTTTTGGATTAGCTCCAGGTATGGGTGCTGAATTAGCCTTTACTACCTTACCTATGGCGTTTTCCCTTCTAGGATATGGTCAAATCCTTGCTATTGCTTTTTTCCTGTTGTTGTTTTTCGCTGCATTAACATCAAGCATAAGCATGCTGGAAGTCGGTGTTGCATCAGTTATGGAAAAAACATCATTCTCAAGACGAAAAACAAGCCTCATACTCACCATATTACTTATTTTAGTAGGATTACCTGCAGCATTAAGCTATTCATCTATAAATTTAACAGTTTTTGGAGCTAGAATTCTTGATGTCTTAGATGAAACACTAGGGACTATAGGCTTACCAGTTACTGCGTTACTTATCACGATAGTGTTTACCTGGTTTATAAACAAAAAAATCTTTATTGAAGAATTACAAACTTCAAAAAACTGGACAAATTTAGTAATCTACACAACCAAATATATCATCCCAGTAATACTTATACTAACAACAGTTTCACAGCTTATGTTAGCAGTTGATTTTGGCGGCTGGCAACTCATAGGAGAAGGCCGATTAATTAAAGGAATAGTATCAGGATCATTAGGATTTATTGTATTAGGTTTTATGCTTGGTATACTCTTATTTGTTGAACGAGTCCTACATAGCCGTAAAAAATGATAAAGTCAAAAATGCTTGTAATATAAGTAGTAAAATTCATATGTATAAATTGTATTAATCATTCAAGATAGGAGAAAGAAAAATATGGCATTAAAAATAATTGGGTCGATAGCGCAAGATATGATAGCTCTTATAATCTCAGCAATTACTCTAGTACTAATAGGGCTAGTGTTTTATACTATTGATTTATGGATCATTAAATTTGCTGCTGTAGACATTTTTGGTTTAGATGTCAGTGGTGACTGGATGGTTTTATCTGCTGCAATATTATCTGCTGCGGCAATGATTGGCGGCATTGGCCGAAGCAGAAAAGCATAGAAAAGATTTGTCTAACATTTCTTTTTCCCATTCTATCTTTTTTTATTGATCAAAAAAACAATAATCTTTTTCATATGTAAAACCAAATTAAATATTGAATCAATAAGGCTGCGAGATAAATAGAGGTAATACTTATATAAGTATAAGAATATATTATAGGTGTATGAAAATAAAACGATTACATATTAGCATTGTTTGTCTGATTGTATTTTTTTTCCTTACACAAACCGCACTGGGAGGAAGTCTTGCCCTCTCAAGTATAAATCAGAATCAAATACCCATCCAACATCCCCATAATTCATCAGACCTGATCACTACGTCACCCTATGGTGGAAGCAGATATAACATCCAAGGATGGATATATATCAACATACACGGCATGCCCTATATCCGTGGTCATCAATATGGATACCTTGCAGCTGAGGAAATCATTGATTTAATGCAGAGATGGGGAAATATGATCCTAAACCACCCTCGTATTCAACCAATTCGTCCTCTTCTCACTCAAGAGAAATATGAAAACATCGCTGAAAGATGGTGGAATTTTTTAAAAAATACTGCCTATAACATGTATTGGCATACCTATCCTGATGAATACAAAGAAGAAGTCATCGGAATCGCTGAAGGTATCAACGCAAGGGGACTAACGCTGTATGGTAAGCTAATTACCTATGAAGACATCCTTGCATCAAATCAGATGTATGAGATGCTTTCAAAAATTACAGATAAACACCTCCGTAAAAGCATTCATCCCCTCTTCACTCTGTTTGCTTTAATTAAACCAACTATTTCAGAGCATATCAACTTCTCAGCTGAAGAGTTTATTGCTGATTTCATCCCTGCAACAGCAAATGATATCCCTAATCATCGCTGCAGCGGTTTTATTGCAACAGGAAATGCAACAAAAAACAATGAGATAATTCTAGGCCATTCCATATGGGCTACAGAGGATGGTGGAGGAATGTGGTGGTGGTCATATTATATCGCAATTCGTTGGAATATCATATTAGATGTTATTCCACTGGAAGGATATCGCTTTCAAATGCCTTGTGCACCGGGATATATTTGGAGTGATCATGTATTTTATCAAAATGAAAAGGGCATCATGTTTCTAGAAACAACCCTTCCTCAGGGGATATGGACAAAAAAAGGTATTCCACTTTCCATCCGATCTAGAGCTGCAGTACAGTATTCTAACTCAATTGATGATGTTATGATGTATTTGAAAACAAATACCGATGGTGGGATGAATGCGGTATGGCTGATCGGTGACACCAAAACAGGAGAGATTGCCCGCTATGAGCTTGGCCTATATCATGATGCAGTAATTGAACGAACAACAGATGGTTTTCAATGGTCAACCAATAACCCAATGGATTTTTGGGTTCGCATTGAAAAAATGAATTGGAAATCATTGATAAAAAACATAATATTTCGTTATTTATATGGGATTGACACCTATCGATATTATACACCACGATATCTCCCTGCATCTAGAGACATTGCATTTGAGGAACTTGGAAATAAACACTATGGAGATATTGATATTGACCTGGTAAAGGATTTTATGAGCATGGATCCTATAGGGACCTACTCACCAGACTGTAAAATCGCAAGCACATCATATCTTAACCATAATGGAATAATGCTTCATACCGGTCATCCCGGTGGAAAAATATTACCTATCGCATATTTTGATTCCCCAGATGTATATTATGATACCATTGAGCCGGTAGGTTGGGCTGAAGTATTTGGTCTTCCACAAGACCATGACGTTGAGGTAATTCGCAATCATCAAGAAACTCAGACTTATGCAAGCGTAGAGTGGCAGGTCAACTTAGCAGAAAAAACAAATGATTTCTATTCATTCTCAACAGTTGTTGATGATAGTATATATACCTCAACCTCAAATGAAACGATTTATGCAATATCATCTGATTCAGGGGATATCATGTGGACTAAGCAAATAGGGAAAAATCCGACTCAACCAGTTGTCTCAGGTAATCAATTATTTGTTGGGTCAAAAGAGGGGCTACATTATATTCATCTTGGATGGTTGACAACAGGTACAAAACCTATTGGTGACGTATGTAGTACCCCAATAGCTTATGATGGTTTTATCTACGTTGGTACTAGACATCATGGAGTATATTGTCTTAATCAAGAGACAGGTATGATTGTTTGGCAGAAGGATTTCAATGGTGCGTCATATCTTTCAAATATTGATAATGATTTGGTGATAGTAGCAGCAAATCAAACAATATACGCTCTACATATCGTTAATGGCAGTATTGCATGGATGATGCATACAAATGGAATCATCACCACACCACCCTATCAAGAGCAGGATGTTGTGTATGCAGGAAGTTGGGATTCTAAATTATATGCATTAAATCAAAGTTCAGGTAATATCACCTGGAGTTTTGAAACAGGATGGGGGATTGAAACAACTCCTACAGTCACCAACGATCTAGTATTGTTTGGTTCTCATGATCACAATATATATGCTTTATACAAAGAAACTGGTGAGATACATTGGGTTTTTAGTTGCAGGGCCGCTATTCATACAAATCCTGTAATTTTTCAGGATTCCATTCTTATTGGTTCTGATGATGGAAGGTTATATCGCCTAGACAAAGAAACAGGATCAGTAATCTGGATTTTTGCTCCAGGACATACCATTCTTGATGCCTCCCGAAATTATAGAACCACGCCTATACGATCCTTAGTCGGTGCGAATTCTAATAAGATTTTCATAGGGCTTCTTGGACACCTGTATTGTATCCAATGATTATTCGAAACTGATACAATCAACATTCATCTACTAATTAAAGATAGATAAAAAATTACGTGTTTTTTTGTATTAAAAATTAAAAAAAAATGTGGTAATTATCATCGAAATATCTATCTATTTCTCCCAATAATAAAAAAAATATCCTTTATAAAGGAAGGGGAAAAACTTAAAAACAAAAGCTACATTAACAATTGTTAAAAGAGGGGTGTTGATCAGTACGATTAAACCTTATGGATAACACTCACATTAACAAAACGGATATGAAAAATAATCGGGGGATCATTTTTTGTTTCCCATCCTTTCCTCCTCTCCTCACCAAAGTAGGTCCCTCGTTATTTTTCATTTAAAAAAAATTTTATTAAAATTAATCAAACTTAGAAATAAACATACAATATTAAAAAAAAAAGAAAGTAAAGAAATCTGATTTTAGAGTTCTAATGCTTCAACAGGGCACTCGTCAATACATGCACCACAGTCGATACAGGCCTCTTCATCAACTTTAGCTTTGTCATTTACTTTAATTGCTTCTACCGGACATGCTTCTTCACACGCTCCACATCCAGTACATTTTTCTTCATCAACTTTTACTACCATAAGATATAGCCTCTAAACACCAGGAATTAGATTATGCTATTTATTTTTTACCTATTACCGACATTATACCTGCATTCTTTGGACTTGATAAATATCATTTAAATATTTAATTAACATCAATGAAAAATTGTCTATTTTTTATTGAATCAAAAAAGAATTAATAAAGGTATGAAATAAAAAAAGAGATAAAAGAAATGATAGTATAAATAAGATTTTAACCTTAGCCTTTTGATTAAGACCAAACAACACCATTTCTCTGTTGACTATTATCTCCAGGAAGCTCATTGTTTGGATAGGGATTATTATTGTTTTCTTCGTAATTACCATTTTCCCCATGCGTATTTTGATTGTTGTCACCTCCTGCCTGCAAACTAGCAACACTGATGGTAAGTAGTAGGAAAAAACCAATTACTAAAACAACAATTTTTTTCATATTCATTTCTTCCATCTTTATATGTTTTAAAATAAGTTTCAATTTTGGTTTTTACGGTTTCTCCATCTCCAATGATGCTGTGCAGCCCAGATAGGTTGACCTGGCTCCCGGTATACCAATCCATTTATGGTAAAAACACTCATCCAGTTTTCGGATTGCAAATGACCTTCAACAGTAATCTCTATTCCAACAAGACCTAGCAATTCATCTATTATAAGTTCATATTCACCATCGCCATCAAAATCTTCTGATGAAATGGCCGCAGTAATATACCAATTAGGACCAAAATGAAGTTCAACATCCTCAATAAAGAAATTTACCTCGTCATATTCTAAAACACCTGTCAACTCTGTGAGTTCACATCCACCTTGACAGATACCTAGCATATCACATACTCTGTTTCTTATCCGTTGAACCAGATTATTTCCATTTCCCAATTGATTACTATTGTTTTGATCATAAGTAACAGCAGTACCTGAAAATACTATTCCTAAAAGTAGTACGCCTGTTACAAGAGCTATTACCAGCATGTTCTTTTTTGTTTTGTTTGCTTTCTTCATATTTTTTTCTCCTTTATTTTTTATTATTTATATAAATTTTTTGGTAAGCCTAATTTATCATATCATATCTCCAATTTCAACAGAATCATTCTCCTCCAAAAGTATTATTTCTAATTCATAAATTATATCATCTATTGTAATAGTATTCCAATACGATACAGATTCCACATCCTTTGAGGAATTTATTATATTAATAAATATTATAAAAAATATTATTAGACTTAATGCTACCAATAAAACAAGCATTTTTTTATTTACCATTGTGGCCCTCACCCCCCTTGTTGCTTTGTTGACCGTGTTGAGATGATCCATTACCATTGGGTGGGTCAGTCATTTCATGTGACCCTTTCCCATCTCCGTTATATCCATTATGCCCTGTATTATTTGAACCGTGACCATTACTGTTTCCTGATTGGCTATCTCCAAATTGTTGCAAACGTAACATAATTCGATGTTGTATAAAGGAGATTATTGTTTCATTATTCAAGTATTCTGTATTATTTAATCGATTGCGAAGACGAATACATGCTCTATGATGATATTCAGACAGAAGAGTTTCAATTGAATGCCGAGCTTGTATTTTAAAGCGAATTTGATCTCCTTTTAATAGTGAATAAAGCTCAGATTGCTGTTTTTCTAATAACTTTGATGTTTGAAATATCAATTCCTCTTTGACTTCCTGTAATGATAAAGTATAATTTTCATATTCATTCACAATGGTAGGAATTGACTCTTCAAAAATATAAAAATATTTCTGAATTTGATAATGATTAAAACCTATAATTTTTTTCTGTATTTCTTTATCCAAATCCACTGTCTGATTACACATAAAAAGCTGAATTAAACCATGCAGTATTTCTTTGGTTGTATGGTTAATGTTGTTGTGAATAGTTTCTCTAAATTCTTCAGTTAATTTAATTGCATCTTGTTTTAATTCAATAAATAAAAAAACTGATTCATCTGAAGTTATATTTACATCTTTTATTTCTTCAAGGACAAGTTTCATTTCATACAGAATCGCTTGCAACTCTATAATTTCAATATTTAAATCAGATAATAAAAAAATAATAAATTGACCTTTATTTATATTATAAATTAGTGATTTTTTAAGTTGTAGAAATCGTAAAGTTTTCCCTTCCGATGTATTCATAATCTCAATTTCAGATTGGGTGATTTCATCGATTCGCATTTCTTCTATGTCATAATTTATTTCTTGATCTGCAAAGGCTATCGATGATAAAATTAAAAGCAAGCATAATATCATCACCATTAAACCTTTAATTTTCATAAGTATTTTACCTCGCAAACGCTTTATTTTGATGTATCTGTATATTATGTGAAACAACATTTATACTTTATCCGAAACAAACCGGAACAATGCCTAAGAAAAATACAATATCTACAATTTTTTAATATTAATAAAATGAGACATGCCAATTTTCTTTATTTCAATCAGTCCTTTTCGTTCTAAACTATGAATATTTCGGGAAACAGCAGCTTTAGGGATTTGTAAAGCCTTTTGAATGTTTGTCTGAGTAAGAGGAACATTTGAATCATGTAGTAAAATCATTATTTGTTTTTGTCTATTGCTCAAATCTAAAAACAAATTATTTGAGTTTTCATTCGGTACTTGTTTAGATTTTGAAGAAGAATAATATATTCTCATAATAACAAGTACTAATATGATAATAATAGAAATGAATAATATAGAGAGGGGAGAAAAATAAAAACCTGAATATGCTGAGGATTTATTAAGTTTATATCCTATGATTACAATAATATTGTCTTTTTCTCCAAATCCTTTTATAATTAATTTATGTGATTCTTCCTCAATCCATAGTTTTGCAGTTGAATTCAAACTATAAAGAGAAGCGCCTCGGGGCAGAGAAATAATGAAATAGAATTGTGAAAAGAAATCTTTTTTTGTAATATTAAGGACCCATTCATCTTTTATTTTAGATGTATAGTTATATGAATCACTGACTAGTAAATCTGGATGATTAGTTGTTCCTTTAATTGTTACAAATCCAGCATCTGTAACATCGATTTGGATATCTGCATAATAATCTAATGCTTGTGAGTGTAGGCAAAAAAATGAAAATAATACTGTCGCGAAAACAGTTCCGGAAATTGCAATATGCTTAAATGAAGATATCTTCATGTATTCCCTCAATAGGAATTAATAAATTTATGCTAGGCTTATTGGTTATTAATTTTTTTAATTTTTACTTTTACCAGTCGGTTACTAATAGAAAAATAAATAAAAACTAATGCTAGCTCAATAGCAAAAAATAATAAAAACAATCCAAATGTGGTCACTATCTTTGAAAAATTCCAGTCATGGGTTATCATAAATGATCCAAAAAACGGTATAAACATGCCCAAAATAACAAGCAGCATTATTTGAACTAAATCTTTATTTTTCCCCATAATAATCACTATGTAAACAGTTTTGAAATAAAAGCTATTCTGTTTATTTGATAAATTTCTTACCTATGAACGATTGTTTTAATAAAAAAAAATAAAAAGAGGAGTGATAGATTTTTTATCACTTAAATACCCACTGAATAGAGTTTCTACTTTTTAGGCAAATAGATTCTGTAAAAGAGGTGATTTTATTGATGACAGATTTTTGCTCATTTTACTTAACGTAACTGAATCAATTACTTCGCTCATCTGAGAGTTCCCGGCATTATCAAATACAATTGCCTGAGCAGTCTCACCTTTTCCTTCATATATAATCTCCCAAGGTTCACCAGTAGCTTCTCCAACAAATTCATCATCCACATAAAACTCTACCTTTGCCACACCACTTGTTGCATCATTGACCTCTGCAACAAATAACCATTTTGTCTTCAGAGCGTTTTGTGCTGTTGCTGAAAGTGTTATAGTTGGAGAGATCTGATCAATCTTAAAGCTGACATGATTTGCTTCTTCTTCATTACCTGCGTAATCCACGGCATAATAGTGCAGATCATGAAATCCATCATCGCAGACTTCAAACGGATTGGTATACAGGCTCCACTCTTCATTGTCTATCTTATAATAGATGGATTCTACACCCGACACATCGTCTGTTGCTTCTATTGTCACAGTAACACATCCAATATACCAGTCATTCTCACCAATTGGTCCAGAGAATTCAACAGTACTTTCAGGTGGCTGGGTATCCACTAGAGTTGAGAACTCCCAGATAGGTCCTTCTGCAGAAAGCCCACCGGTATCCCATGAGATAATCTTCCAGTAATAATGCTCATTATATAATAAATCCTCAGGAGTATATTGTGGTACTGAATGATTACTGACAATTTTTGGCGGTTGAGTTGTTGTCCCAAAATAGATATCATAGGTAACAAAATCCCCAGGGTCAGGATCCCCACCAGTCCAACTTAACGTGACATCAACAGCAACATCAGTTGCTCCATCCTCAGGATATGGATCACTGGGGACATAGGGTGGCTGATTAGGTCCAGTTGAATAATATTCTATAAAGCGAGCAGATCCTGTTTTTTTCACTTCGATAATATTGCCTGTGCCCGGATCTAATTCAACAACACCTGCTCCAGATGTAGCAAGAATATTTCCATTTCCAAGGCGAAATACACCACGTCCACCACTAAAAGGTGTGGTCTGATGAATTGTACCATTAAGATCAAAATCTGTAATCACATTAGTTGAAAAAGCTGCATTTAAATACTGCCCAGGTAAAAGACTATCTAATTGAATCTGCTCAGGGAAATTAACAGAAAATACAACTGATTCCAAAGTGCCATTTACAGAATACAATTTAACCTGGTTTGCATCAATATCTGCAACAAGTGATCTTCCATCAAATAAAAAAAAGATATCGAATGGATTAATATCTTCAATGAAATTATCTGTTCGGTTATGCGGACCTGTAAATCGCGCAATACATTTAACAGCACCTCCAGAGGTACCACCATTTGAGATGAAGAGCTCGGTTCCTCGAAAGGCAATTCCACGAATATTATCAATAAGATCTGATGAATCTGCATAGGTATAAAGATAGTTTCCTGAAGGATCATACACAAAGACTGAATCAGCGAGTTGATCAGAAAGATAAATGTTTCCATCAGGTCCTTTCACTGCATTAATAGGGGTTGATAATCGTACGTTGTCAACAATAAGATCACCTAAATAGGTCCCATCATAGGGACTATACATTCCCACAGAATTTGTTGATGAGATTGGTATAAGCAAAAATCCGCTATCTCTATGCAATGGATTAATGGTTTGAGTCGGTGTAGCACTAAGTGCTACGGGTATCATACTTGCTCCAATAAAAAAACATACTATTCCTATCGCTAGGATTCTATTTACTTTTCTATTTTTCATAATTTTTATTTCCCCCAATTTAAAATATAATACATACTAACAACCCAGTTTATTTAAGCTTTGTGTTCAGTTTTTATATTTTTATGTTAAAAGAATGGCTATAAGGAATACACATTTTAACATATATGATAATTTTCTAATTATACTGTGATATCAGTCAAGCATATTGAAATCCTCAAAAATAATATGGCGATGGGAAATTTTCATATAATGAAAACCCTTACAAAGACTATACATCATCGGTGGTGGACCGCACATAAAAATTAGTCGTTTTTTTAGTTCTATTTTTTCACCAATAATACTTGCGATATCCTCAGCGGTTATCCGGCCTTGTGTATCAGAAAACCAATGGACATAGCTAAACTTTTTATTACGTTTCATCTCAGCATGTAATTCATGGTCATGAAACACATCATTCCTGTTTTTAATAACCCATATAAGATGTATTTTTCTTCTGCTAGGATGAATTGACTCATGTTTAGCAAGGGATAGAAACGGAGTGATACCTATGCCTCCAGCAATCCAAACCATATCCTGATCATGTCGAAGATATCGTTGTCCAAAGGTACCATACGGTCCCATAAGTACTGCTTGATCCCCTGCGTTCAATAAGGGTATTTTTTCTTTTGTATAATCACCGCTTTGTTTGATGGAAACGCGTAACATGTTTTGTGAGGGATCATTTGATAATGAAAAAGGAAAGAGTTCTTTATATCCCTCAAATCGAGGAAACCTAATAAATATAAATTGACCTGGTTGAAAGCTAAAACCTGCAGGTTTTTTGAAATATAATTCAGTGATTTGCCCAAGATGTTTTACTTTTTCTATGACAACAGGATATTTTGGTCCAATCAATTTATAGAAAAACAGCATATATAACCAGCAGACTACCCCTACTACACATATGAAAATAACCCACCATTTTAAATAAAAATAGTTATTGATATCAGATCCAGCAGCAACAGCATGATAGCCTGCAATGATAAGAACTACCCCTAGTAATTTATGACTATTATGCCACCAATGATAGGGTATATTCACTGATACTGTTAACAAAATGAGAAAAATAAAAACATATAACGCAATGATACCGGCAGAAACCTCGAGACTTCCAACAGGGATAATTAATGATAGAAATGGTTTCTGTTCAGAAGTTTGCCTAATAATGAGAAAGATAGGATGAAGACCCATAAATAATAATGATGCGCGACCAATCAATTTATGAACCCGATACATTTTATCTAATCCAAAAAAGAGTTTTTCAAACAATCTCACTCTTGTTGAAAGAATAAAATTCACTGAGAGCGTTGAAATAGCCATAAAAGCATTAAATTTTGCAACCGCAATAAATGGGTTTTTTATTGAATTAGGCTGATAGGAAAGCCAGATTATTATTGGTATAAAAACAAGAAGTGCTGTTAGAAAAAAACCTGGGCTAAGTAGTTGAGATCGCTTTAATCGATCAAATAGTTCCAGAGGAAGTAATCCCACATACCATTTCTTCTTAATGATTTTTCTCTGAGAGGAAAATCGTATTTTCCAACCAAACATTAAAATCATCCAATAACACATCTCTTATAATTATTTCGCAAAAAATGATAAAAAAACTTATATAAGAAAAAAAGAGAAGTTTTTACCAACTCTTTATTCTACAATTAAATCTTTTGAGTATTTATCGGCATCTGCAAGTAAAAACTCGTCTCCCATGCTTAAGCAGTTTACGGGACATATATCATTGCATTGGGAGCAAAAACAGCAGCGTGCAAGATATATTTTAATCTTTTTTTCTTTTTCTTTATATTCGATGGCATTACAGGGGCAGACTTTCAGGCATAATTTACATCCAATACATTTTTCTTTATCATATTGGATTTTGCCTCGAAACCCTTTTGGTGTCGGGATTGGTGGAATAATCGATGCTTTGCCTTCACTGACTGCTTTTAAAAAATTGGTTGTTGATGAGGGCTGATATTTCGCAGGGTATTTATTGGTAAACGGTTTTTTAAACATCTGACTAAATACTTGCGGAAGCATGGTAAACTTCATTTCATAAGCCTCCTTGTTTTTTCAATACTTAACTGATGAAGCTCTTCTTTGTTGAGTTGATATTTTTTAGTTGAATCAATAATAGCAACACGATTTGTACACGACATACAAGGATCTGTCGATGCTGCGACAATAGGTATGTCAGCAATTTGCTCGCCCATCAACATAGGAATCCATGGCAGAATATTGGCATAGGTTGGAGCGCGAACCTTCCATGAATAGGGAAACTCACTACCATTCATTTTCACATAATGAAACACTTCCCCTCGTGGTGCCTCCATTCTTCCAATACCCTCACCATCCACTTTCTTTAATAAAATAAGAAGTTTCGCTATTTTTGGTTCTGCAAGAATATCTCCCTGAGGCATTTGGTCAAGACATTGTTGGATTAACTCAATAGATTTTTTAATTTCTAAAAAACGAACAATAATTCTATCATAGACATCACCGTTAATCTCTCCACTTAATAGATCAGGAGTTATATAGTCAAAATCAAGGTCAGCATAGGCAAAGAATGGTTGGTCAAGACGGACATCTTTTTTTACACCAGAAGCCCTTGCGGTAGGACCTGCAGCACAAAGCTGTAAGGCTTGTTCCTTTGTAAGTATACCAACTCCTTGAGTTCTCATTTTAAATGTTTTATCCTCTAAAAGGATACGTTGTAGTTTCTTTAGACTATCTTTTACATCTTGTAACCCCTTATGGATAGTAGAATGCATATCAGAAGTGATATCACGACGAACACCACCTATCATGGTAATTCCCTTTGTTATTCTATTTCCAGTTAGATATTCAGTTAAATCAAGACCTATTTCTCTTATCTGCCATGTTAAAAATAATACAGAATCAAATCCTATTTCATGAGCGGCAACACCTGCCCATAGGACATGAGAGCAGATACGCTCAAGTTCTGCATGAATGACACGTAGATATTCCGCCCGCTCAGGAACTTGAATACCTGCAGCCCGCTCAATAGCCAACGTAAAGGCCATAGGATGACAATACGAGCATATACCACATATTCTCTCTGCTAGATATAGGACCTGAACAGGGTTGCGTCTCATACCTGTCCATTCAACCCCACGATGAACATGCCCTAAAGTAACATCAACATCAACAATTTTCTCTCCCTCGATTTCAAACTCAAACATGACTGGTTCTTTTAATGCAGGATGAATTGGGCCGATAGGAATCTGATAGGATACTTTTGATGATTGTTTTGTTTTCATTTTTTCACCTCATGAAGATTTCTCACCATTTTTTCATCAGGTTTTGTTTCATCCCTTCTCCAGGGATACATTCCCTCGGGGAAATCTTCAGATACAAACGCTCGTCTGTCCTTTGGAATGTTTTTCACAATAACTCCTAGCATCTCCTGTTTTTCTTGCTCGCTAATCAGTGCCCCTGGAATAATATCGCAGATTGATTCTATTTCAGGTTTGCTTTTTGGCAGAGAAACAGTCATATTAATAGAGATTTCTTTGAATCGATGTCCATAGTATATTGAAAAAGAATATACAAGACAAATCTGATCATTGAGATCATAACCAGAACTTACAGCAAAATGTGGATATTTCTCAAGAGTAATTAAATGCTTAACAGCATCTTTAAAAACACCGTTATCAACATTCATCCATATATGAGGAATCTCATGTTTCTTTTTACCTGTTTGATATTTTTGAATGCGGGTGTTAGTAATTTTTCCTTTAAATGCATCAGCAAATGATTGTACGATTTCCTCAGCTGATAACGGTTTTGTCATTATTTTCCCTCCAAGGTCTCAAGTTTAACCCATGCTTTTGCAACAGCATTAATAATAGCTTCAGGGCGAGGTGGACATCCTATAGCATGAACATCAACAGGGATAATATTATCAATAGGACCAACCAGGTTATACGATTCATAAAAAACATCTCCTGTATTTCCACAATTACCCACACAGATAACTGCTTTTGGATCTGGCATTTGTTCATATGCTCTTTTTAGTTTATCTACCATCTGCCGTGTAACAGGACCTGTAGTTAATAAGGCATCAGCATGTCGAGGCGTACCAACAAGTTTAATACCAAATCTCTCGACATCATACCGCGGGCATAATGCTGCGATAATCTCAATATCACATCCGTTACATGAACCAGAATTTATATGATATACCCATAATGCTTTTTTAAAAGATTTTGGAAGACTTTTAGCCATAAAATGTAACCTCCTTAGATGAAACGCTCATTGGATTTTTTGTAAGGTAATCCTATAGTCTATTTAAAAATTTGTGGATATCTTAACATATACGTGGAACAGGATCTCCCAATGGTTTATGTAAAACCCTTTTGCCACCAATCTCTGTTTGCAACACTACTCCTTGCACAATACTGCTCACGTCTCCTATAATTGCAGCATGTTTACCCAGTGGATGCTTTTTCATCGCCTTTAAAACATCGTCAGCTTTTTCTTTTACCACCCCAATAACTATCTTGCCCTCATTTCCTATCTCTAATGGATCAATTCCAAGCATATCACATGCAGATCTCACACCTATGGGTATTGGTATAGCTTCTTCATCAACAAGTAGTCCGGTATTTGATTTTTCGCTGTATTCATTTAGAGTATTTGATAATCCTCCACGAGTGGGATCTTTAGCACACACGATTCCTCCCTCTGCAAGTATCTCTCCCATCAGACCATTAACAGCGGCAACATCAGATCGTATTTTTGTGTGAAAACCATAACCTTCCCGAAAAGAAAGCAGTGCAATTCCATGTTCT
Source organism: Thermoplasmatota archaeon (assembly GCA_046496795.1). Classification (GTDB taxonomy): domain Archaea; phylum Thermoplasmatota; class E2; order DHVEG-1; family DHVEG-1; genus JAUWYM01. Next base: position 10,834 of record JAWOGM010000007.1, on the reverse strand, counting down.
CCTATATTTCCCGAAAGAATGATTTTATCGCCTTTTTCAAGATTTGAATCAACAAGCCATTGATGCTTATGTCGTCTATATCGTTTCACTTCTTTGAAATTATCATCTAATGTCTTTGTTCTCTTTCCAATTCCACTAGTATTAATCATGAACTGTTGAATGGCTCCTTTTTCAACAACTTTGGTATCACCTGTAACAATAGGGACCCCTGCATTTAAAGAAGTCATTCCCATACTTTGAAGTATTTTCTGAAATGTCTCAAGTAATAATCCTTCTTCAATAATAAATCCTGCAGAAAGTGCAACGACTTCTGCACCCATAACTGCTATATCATTAATTGTCCCACATACAGAAAGAGAGCCAAGATCTCCACCAGGAAATATCAGGGGCTGTACGGTATGGGAATCTGTTGAAAAAACTATATTATCAATGACTGCAGCATCATCTAGCATAGAGAGGGGGACTTCGGTTGGAAAATCATGGGAAGGTGTAAAATTTTTTATGATTTCATCTCTGATAAATGAATCCATTAATTCTCCGCCTGCTCCTTGAGCTATCGTTATTTTTTTTGGCATAACATTCCACAATACAGTTTTGTTATTGCATCTGCGATACAACAGGATTATATATATTATTCGCATCTTAGAGAGCCATAGAACGATGTAAATTTGCAATATTTAGCAATATTTTTAAAGACAGGGGTTCTATTATTTTCGTTTGAAATACGATATTGTTATTATTGGTGCCGGTCCTGCAGGCCTTTTTGCGGCAAATGAAATAGTAGAAAATAGTTCACATAAAGTAGTAGTAATCGATAAAGGAAAAGATATCAAAAACAGGCAGTGTCCCTCTGCCCTTCAATTTGTTCGATGTAAGAGATGTTCTCCCTGTAATATTTTATGTGGACTTGGTGGAGCTGGTGGACTTTCTGATGGAAAACTGAATTTAAAATCAAATATAGGAGGGAACCTAGAAGATTTTGTATCTACAGATATAGCAAATGAACTAATTGATAAAGTTGGAAAAATGTTTAATGCTCATGGAGCACCTGATAAAACATATGGTGAAGATACAGGTGATTTAGAGGTAAATGCAGCATCACATGGCATTCAATTTATACCAATACCACAGCGACATATTGGATCAGATCGGCTTCCTGCTATTATCTCCTCTATGAAGGAAAGCCTCCAGCAATCTGGTGTTGATTTCTTGTTGAATACAAGTGTTGAACAAATCAACCGCCAGAATAATCATTTTATTTTATCTATTAAAGATAAAGAACCAATTGAAACTAAATATATCTTAGCAGCACCAGGAAGGTCAGGAGGAGATTGGTTATCATCTGAGGCAAATCGTTTAGGTATTCAAACACGATTTGCCCCTATTGATATCGGTGTCCGGGTTGAGGTTCCTGCTGTTGTTATGGAAAATGTTATTCGACAATCCTGGGATCCAAAATTTCATATTATGACAAAGACATTTGATGATTTTATTCGAACGTTTTGTACATGTCCAAATGGGTTTGTTGTTATGGAAGACTATGGTGATTACATTGGTGTTAATGGTCATTCTATGGCAAGTAGAAAATCGGAAAATACCAATTTTGCTTTTGTAACAAAAGTAAAGCTCACCGAGCCTTTGGAAAATACTACTGCATATGGTATCTCTATTGCTAAACTTGCAACAACCATTGGTGGGAAAATGCCTCTTGTCCAGCGTCTTGAGGATTTAAAAAAAGGGAGACGTTCAACAAGAAAGCGAATTGAAAAATCATTTATTACCCCCACACTACATAATGCTACACCTGGAGATATATCCATGGCTTTGCCTTACCGCATTGTTAAAAATATTATTGAAGGTCTTGATATCCTTAACGAGGTCATTCCAGGGGTTGCCTCTGATTCAACGCTTTTATATGCCCCTGAAATAAAATTTTCCTCAATGCGTTTTATCGTTAATAATAATCTCGAAAGTAGTATGGAGAATTTTTTTGTAGCAGGCGATGGTGCTGGTCTTTCTCGTGGTATTGTTTCATCTGCTGCAACAGGTATTATTGCTGCTAGAGGGATATTAGAAAAAAACCTTATCATGTAGCTCTCACCAGTATCTTTATGTAGGGTTGTTTTATCATCACCATTTATATGTGGCAGGATATAGTAATCTCAGTGGTTTGTCTTCTCTTCGGTTTTATCCTGTTGCCATTATTACGAGATATATGGAGAGGAGGATCAATAAACATCTACACCGCAGGGTTAACAACTGTTGGATTATATGTCATGGGTTATGCATTTTTTACTTTGGAATTATGGATATCTTTTATTGCTGAGATATTTTCAGGAACTATTTGGCTGTTGCTTTTTATTCTTTCAGTAAAACATCGTAAAAGGAGGAAGTATTAATGAATCCAATTATAGATAATGATAGTAATTGTCTTATTTTATGTATAGGAAATAGAGATGGCGGAGATGATGCAGTAGGACCATATATTGCTGATCTATTAAAGCAATCAGAGTCTGATTTGATGGTCATTGACTGTGGAACAGTCCCAGAGAATTATACTTCAATTGTAAAAAAACATAACCCTGTTTGTGTCATTCTTGTTGATGCCGTTAAGATGGGGCTTAACCCAGGGAAGATCCGTATTGTCCCTGAGAACAGAATTGGTGTCATGCATATCAGTACCCATGGAATTCCTTTATCTGTTTTTATCTCATATCTTAAACAGTTTGTAGAAACCGTTATTTTCATTGGGATTCAACCTCAAAATATGTCAGCAAAGATGACCAATGCGGTACGTACAAGCGCAGAAGTCGTTGTGGCAGCGATAAAAAATAATACAGTTCATAATTTAAAGATATTACAGGATTGAATTGTTACCTATGCCATAGTTTTATTTATTCATAGCGGACAGCTTCAATAGGGCTCATTTTTGCTGCTTTTAATGCAGGATAAAGGCTTGAGAAAATGCCGACAACCATGGCAACTCCCACAGCAAGGATAACTGAAACCAATGTGATAGAGGGGTTAAGCATTCCTCCTCCAATAAAACCTGATAAGATTACACTTAGGCCTTTTGCCCCTACAATGCCTAAGATAACACCTGAAATACCTCCAAATAAACTAATAAGTAATCCTTCAACAATAAAAATGGTCATAACATCAGTAGTTCGTGCCCCAATTGCCTTCATAATTCCAATCTCATGGGTTCGTTCCATAACTGAGGTTAACATCGTATTCATTATACCGATGCTTGCAACAATTAATGCAATACTTGCAATTGCTATCAGAACAATTTGGATAATACCTAACACTTGTTGTATACTTTCAAGTATTGAAGCCATTGTTATTGCCTGAGCAAAATCATCTGAACCATGGTTTTGATTGACCACATCCTCAATTTCTTGGGCAATGCTTTCAACATTAGAAACATCATATACTCTAACAATAATGCCTGAAATATCACGGATACCTGTGACCTTTTTAAAATCATATGAGGTGAGATGAATATTATCATCGGTTGGAACTGAAAAACCTGCTCCCTGTCTTTTATAGATTCCATTCACAACAAAATTGTTGTCATTGATACGTATTCTCCTGCCGATATCCATGTCTGCATCAAAAATTTTATACGCGACTTCATGGCCAACAATGCATTTGAATTGTTCTCCCTCATTCATAAACTCTCCCTGTGCCAGACCCAGTGTTTCAATACCAAAGATATTTTGCATATTAATGGGATCCATCCCAACTAAAGATACCGGTTTGGTTATTCCGTTGTAGGTAATTATTGCTTGCCCAAAATATACTGGACTGACATCTCGTAATCCATCGATGCGTTGTATGCTATCAATATCTCTATCAAGAAACTTGTTTCCTGAGTCAACAAATCCTCCGCCCCCCATTCCCGCATTGATTTCTCCTCCAAAAACAATAATTGTATCTGACAGTGAGGACAATTCTGAGGAAATTGCTTGCTGCATACCTTGACCTATACCCATTAATGATACAATTGCCATGATACCAATTGCTATACCTAGCAGGGTAAGAAATACTCGAGTTTTTCGTTCTTTTATGTTTTTATAAGCGATTAAAAAATTATCAAAAATCATAAAGTGTTTACAACTCCATCTGTGATTTGCAATATCCGCTGTGCTCTTTTTGCCACATTTGTATCATGGGTAACAACAATAATTGTTTCCCCTTGAGAGTTGATTTCTTCTAAGATATCCATAATTTTATTTCCTCCTTTTGTATCTACATTCCCTGTTGGTTCATCGGCCAGAATGATAGAAGGATCATTTGCCAGTGCCCTTGCTATTGCAACACGTTGTTGCTCTCCTCCACTAAGCTCAGAGGGTTTATGAGTTAAACGATGAGAGAGATTTACCATGGAGAGAAGTTCTTCAGCTTTTTGTTTTCTGTTGTTATGATTCACACCAGCAAAACTCATAGAGAGCTCTACATTCTCTCTAGCAGTTAATGTTGTGATAAGATTATACTTTTGAAAGATAAAACCAATTTTTTCCCTTCTTATGCTGGACAATTGGTTTTCTGTGAGTTGTGATATATCAATACCATCGATAAAAATGTGTCCCGATGTGGGGAGATCAAGACATCCTATGAGATTCATAAACGTTGATTTCCCTGACCCCGATGGACCAACAATAGCAACATATTCTCCTCTTTTTATTGAAACATTTATGTTTTTTAATGCAGAGACAATAGTGTTTGCTTTTCCATATATCTTATTAAGATTTTCTGTCACAATTACATGATCCACCATTATCGGTTCCGCCTCTTTTTAATAAAAAAAAGCATAGCAATTAGGACAAGAATTGAAATAAAAATCAGTCCATACAAAAGAATGGGTTGGATAATGGTTTGTTTTTCTTGGGCAGCAGTAATCTGAAAAGATTTGTATGAAATTGGAGATTCATAGTACTCCTCCCCCTGTTTAAAGGATACCTTAAACCCCATTGAATAATTCCCTATTGGAAGTTCTCCTGAGAAAACATCAAATGATACTGAGAAAACATCATCAGGATTCATAGATCCAATAAAGTATTGTGAAGGCGAAACCTGGACATCGTCACTTATTGGTGTAATAATAACAGCAGATATAGAAGTTGTTTTTGCATTGAATACCTCTAACCTAATCCGAGAGGATCCTTGATAGGGTATTCGAGTGATATCTCCATAAAAAACAGGTGCCACATCAAGAGTCTGAATAATTTCAATGGGAAACTCCATAGTGTTGAGATGTTGGTTTTCCCCATTTTTATAAAAAAGAGAGAAACTTAGATTGAAAACACCAATTTGCGAGGGTTTAACAGAAAATGCTACTTCTTGTTTTTCATATCCAACAAGTGAGCCAACAGTAATAGCAGATGGAGATAAAGAAATATTTTCATCATTATTTGGTTGAACGATAATACTATTTACACTGGATTCCCTGTTATTTACAACCGTTAAGGTTATTGAGGTTTCTCCACCAACTGATATTTTAGAGGGAAGAGTATTTGGTAATAAATCAACAGTTTCTGAGCTGATTTTTAACGGAATTGGATAACGGACATTTTGATAATCTTCAACATTGACAGCAATTATTGGGAAATACAGCCCAGAACTTATATTTTCATCAGCAATTATCTGTAAAGTCAACGGTATACTTGATCCCGGTGCAAGATTCCCAATAGTGGTGAATGTTTGTAGTGACTGTATCTTTTTTGAACCATCATAGGCAGGCATCAACCATACTCGTTCAATAGTTGCTGAAACTGTTTGAGTAGTAACAGTGGTTTCTCCACCTATAGTAGAAGATGTTTGCTTGGTATGTGTTGTTTCTGCATTGGTAAGTATCATCTGTAATTGTGCGATATCCCCAGGGAATAATACTTCTGGTGTTAACGAAAAATCGGATATGATGATACTTGGATCGGCATGTACTGAAAAAGATAAAATGCAAAATACTACTACTAGTAATGGAACTACATATCGTTTCATGAAATCTCTCCTTAATATTCTAATATAGTTATTAGATTGTGGAGCGGATAATGCTTCTATCTTCTATATATTTTTTCCATGATTAATCGCTATATCACCAAAAAAAATTATATCTAATAAAAAGTGTAGTGATTTGGTTAAATAGGATAAAAGAAAAATAGAGTTTTAGGAAGTATCAAGCTAGTGTTGTTAGGCGAAAAGGCTACGCAATCTTCCTAACATTGGAAACTGTTGGATAAGTCTTTGTAGTATTACGATAAACGGTGATTGTTGTACAAAAGGGGTTGCTAAGGCAACATCTATGACGCATGTATCAGAGGGATCGTCGCTGTTGATAATTGTAATTTGACCGCTAAACTCTGTCTCTGGATTGTCGGGAGCAATAACTGAAACGCTAACTGTCATTGCACCATCTTCAGGTGAAAGACCTACACTGCCATTTGGTGTAAACGTCCACGTTCCCCAACTGGGGTAGGATTGAATCGCCCAATCTAATAATGAGCCTGCTTCACCAATATTTGAAACAGTAAATGTACCGTTGACTGTATTACCAGGTTTAACCTGAGACCAAGATAACGAACCATCACAATCAAGATCAGGGTTATTATAAGTAAACTCTGCTGTTATAGTATAATCATCAAGAATTTCAATAGTGGTCTCTGGATTAGTTATATCATCTATGGTATCAATATCACCCGACCACTGTACAAAAGCATATCCTTGATTCGCTGATGCAATAAGGTATACTGTAGAACCATAAATAAAAGAGAATGTTCCTTCGCCAGGTACTACAACTTCTCCACCATCTGTGCTACTAACGGTAAGCATGTGTGTTTGAGATCCATATGGTTCTTGAACAGCATTGGTATTCATTTCCTCCAGTCCATTGACCCCTACTGCTCGAACAACATACCACCAGATGATATCATCAGCCATTCCTTTCCCAATGTCAATAAAGTTATAGATATTTGACCCGTCAGCATTAACACTATCAATCATTGTGCTTGCATCCCATGGTCCAGTATTATACTCTGAGCGATAGATAGTATAGCAATCTATCCAACCTGTTGGATCATCAGGACTAGCATTCCATATCAGAAGATTATGATCATCATCTTCTCCTATAACTTCAACTCGGATTTCATGGACTTTATGATCTTGTGTATGTCTAAAACCTAGATACTCATTGGTAGTGTAGGTTGTATCAGTACCCGTACCAACTAAATTGTCATCCATATATATCCGAAACACTCCATTGTCATCTCGTTCAATAGCTAAAGTATGTTGATTAGTATCTGGATTCCATTCGCAACTGACAACGGAATTTGATGGTGTATTACCATTATCCCATCTCCATAAATTTATCTGCCCCGTCGGATCCCACCATGAATTACGCCCCGTGATAATAATGTAATAACCACTAGAATAGCGCGTATCAGCATTATTTATCTGAATGAAATGCAATCTCATATGTTGATTTGTTTGGGCAGAATTCATTTGAATATCATATTCCCATCTCCCATACGCATCAATGGGGTATCCATCAAACTCTGAAGGAGTAGAAATACTACCCGACCCCTCCAGATAACCATTTGATGCACTCCATGAACCAGAAAAGATTGTCCAATCGTCAAGAGATCCATCAGAGAAATCATCAAATATTACAAGAGCTGGTGCCGAAACATAATCAACTACAAGATTCATTGGTGGTGCTGGCGGAGCGCCAATGATGGTAAACATATTAGAACTAATGTCTTCTCCAACGCGTCCACCAACATCAACAGCACGAACTTTAACAAGACAATTATTACTGTTTTCATTAGGTACTGTCCAAGAGTAAATACCTGTGTTTGAAAGCCCAGTTTCAATGAGTTTCCAGGTTGAGCCTGAGTTAGCACTATATAGTAGTGTTATGTAATTTATAGGATCATCGCCACCGGTAGCAGACCATGTGATTTCCTCAGTGGTGCCATAGGTAAATACCTCCCCACCGATGGGTCGTGTAACGGTCACCGTTGGTGGGTCACCAGGTATTTCTTTTCCTCTAAATGGAGTTGCTGCGCATCCAAAATAATTTGACTGAAGAACATCCCATTGGTATTGAACATAATGTTGACGATGAGAATACTCATTATATTCACTGAAATAGTCCATCTCAAGATCCCATGCTGCATACCAGAATGATTTATGAAGTTGATGACTTGGGCCTCCATAAGGATTACCAGGAGTGTACCAGCCATACCTGGAGTTCATAACTGCTGCAAACAAGCCACCTATTTTTTGTTGTGTTGTAAATCGCTCGGTAATGCAATCCTGATCAAACGCACCAGGGATACATCCTTGTGATTTGACAAAAATATAATTAGTATTAGTGAAACTGTTCTCATCACCATTATACATCTTCATGACATAGTTATAGTTACTATGTCCTAAATGGTTTATAACACTAAAGCTATCTGAATTGATATGGTTGATGATAGCTTGTTTCTGCCAAGTTCCATCAAAATCAAAGAGTCCTTCCCACTCCCAATCATCTGAGAAATAGGTCTCCAATTCCAACATCGCCAATTTTCCATATGTTTGGCTATCTAATTCCTCGCCGACGCTAAGACCTGTTTGTAAATAATCCATTAGTCCTTGGTATGTTTCATATTGGATGATTTTATGCATTTGATTTGATATCTGAGTTGCTGTTTGACCGCTGATACGCCCGATCATAACTTCTGCAAAAAAATCATTATTCCACGTGTCACCATCTAAACACTGGTAGGGGAGATCTGTGGGTATATTATCTGAATAGCCAGCAAATGAAGAGTATACTGTTTTTAATGGGATAATATTGGTATCACCTCCGAGGGTGACAAACTGTGTATCCCAGTTGTTATAAGCATCTTTGATGAAATTTCGTAGTTTATCTGAATTTGTACTCCCAGGATAGTTTGCATAAATATAATCAGTAGTCATCACAGTAGTTGTATAACCTTCTGCTTGTCTATGAGTAATAAAATCACTAACACTAGGATTTACACTGTTATCATTAGCAACTGCCTCGCTTGTAATAAAAACATATGAATAACTCTGAGTTCTATCTATCACATTATGATTGCTTGCAAGTATTTCGCCATCAGTGTAGGTATGTAATGCATCAGGATTCTCTACAAAAGGTGCTATCTTCTCTTTAAATCGATTGATATCTACACGGACATCGGAACCAAAATTTTCATCCTCAACCGTGACTACTTCAAGAGTGAATGTACTAAAGTACTCAAGGCATCCACTTAATGGTTTATATATAACAGGAGAAATGTCAATATGGGCAATGGCAACACCCATTGCATATTGAGTTTCATGTAACACAAATAAGTTTGATGGATAGGGGTCATTAGATTCATATATTGATGTATCTGGCGCCGTTACAGATTCTTCACCGAGAGTACAGGTTATAGGGTGTGGTTGTTGGGCATATGAAAGAAGATATCTTTCTGGTAGGATAGCGCTCTCATCTATAATAATATCAACCCTGTCAATACGCTGTCCTTTTGGTAAAATAACCCGTGATGGAATAATTGGAATTTCTGGTTTTCCCGGTTCAGTGGAAAGAAGTGTATTTCCCAGCGATATCTGCTTTGTGTTTTGATAATTATAGACTTGCCATGTCGTTTCAGAAAACTTTGGTTCTGGTATAGTATATTGTAGTCTCAAGGTTTCTCCGTTTTGGCCTATGTCACGATTCAATACAGCCTGGCTACTGTCTAAAGGTTTTTCTAAAGAACGTGCAAGAGTCCATTCATGGTTCACAGCAAAATTATCATAACATTCAAGGACATTTGATATGCTTGTATCATTGGTTTTTAAAAGATGTTGTTGTGCGTTTAAAACGCTTTGTTGCATATCAAGATGTGCGATTACAGGTACGACACCAGCTCCAAAAAACAATATTAGTACTAAAAAACTTATTATTTTTATTTTATTTTGTTTCATACTATATACCCCCGTTTGAAACATGTTTATAGTTTCAGTATAGTTTCAGGATTTATATTATAAAGATTTTGACATTTATAATATTTCCTGTAGTATATATATTAGGTATTTAATAGGTTATTTTTTAGTCATAAAAACAAATTCAGTATCTATCTAAATATTTTGTTTTCTTAATAAAGTATAACACTTGTTTTGTAACTAAATAGATTTTCATTTTAAAATATACTTATGATTGCAATAAAAAGAGAAAAAAAGGAATGGATTTTATTGTTTTTTCTTAAACCAGAGAATGAAGCCAAGAGCAATAAATGCTATAATGAATTCAAAACCAGGCGTGTCTTGTTCATCTGGACCAAGAATTTCTATTTCAAAGGAATCAACGATAGTTTCCCCTAGACTATCAGTTACCGTGAAAGAAACTTCATAAACTCCGGGTGTATCATAGCTATACACAGGATTTTTCTCTGTTGAGGTTGTACCATCGCCAAAATCCCAAATGTATGTATATGGGGGATACCCAGCCCATATATATCCTTCAAATTCTATCTCTTGTCCTACCTCTGCAAGGGTTGCAGATGAGGCAAAAGCTTCTAAAGGTCCATTAGGTACTTCATCAATTAAAAAACTCATAATAGACTCCCATTCATCGTCATCTAAGTCACCTATCCCAAATATATCATCTATTTTTAGTCTGATATATTGTGAAACTGCTTTAATTTCTATAAACTCCAGGTTAGTTGAGTCATAGTCAAACATAATACTAAGTCGATTTTGAGAAATTGCAAAATCTTCCTCTGAAAGATTAGTTGTCATACCGATAGATTCTACTCTGGCAGTATTATTGCAATAA
>JAWOGM010000030.1:0-8121 GCA_046496795.1 Thermoplasmatota archaeon | reverse complement strand
GAAGAAGCAAAAGGAAAAGGAAAAGAAAGTTTCGCACTTGCATGGATTTTCGATAATTTAAAAGAGGAACGGGAACGTGGGGTAACCATTGATGTTGCTCATAAAAAGTTCGATACTGACAAATACTATTTCACCATTATCGATGCACCAGGCCACAGAGACTTTGTAAAGAACATGATTACTGGTACATCTCAAGCTGATGCAGCAATCCTTGTTGTTGCAGCATCAGAAGGAGTAATGGCACAAACAAAAGAACATATGTTTCTTGCACGAACCCTTGGTGTCAAACAGATGGTCATCGCGATTAACAAGATGGATGCGACAAAACCAGAATTTGATAAAAACCACTTTGAAGAAGTGAAAAAACAAGTTGATAAACTAGCAAAAAGCGTAGGATATAAAGATGATCAACTTCAAATTATACCTTGTTCTGCGTTAACTGGTGATAACTCAGCAAAAGAAAAAGGTAAACTGAGCTGGTGGGATGGACCAACTATCCTTCAAGCAATTGATAATTTTATTGTTCCAGAGAAACCAACGAATCTCCCACTTCGATGGCCTATTCAAGACGTTTATTCCATTAAAGGTGTTGGAACAGTTCCAGTTGGAAAGATCGAAACGGGAATCATGAAACCTGGTATGCAACTTATCTTCAAACCGAGTACAAAGCCCGGTGGAGTTGTTGGTGAAGTAAAAACGATTGAAATGCACCATGAAGAAATCGCACAAGCCCAACCTGGAGATAACGTTGGAATAAACATGCGTGGACTTTCAAAAAAAGATATCCGCCGTGGAGATGTCGCAGGTCCAACAAATGACCCACCAACGGTTGCAAAATCGTTCAAGGCTCAGATCATGGTTCTTAACCATCCATCAGTCATTACAAAAGGATACACACCAGTATTTCACTGTTATACTGCTCAGATTGCTTGCAGATTCGACGAGATTGAGAAAAAACTCGATCCTCGTACCGGCCAAGTCAAGGAGGAAAATCCTGATTTCATTAAGACGGGAGATGCAGCAATCGTAAAAATTGTCCCTACACGACCAATGGTCATTGAATCAGCTAAAAAGATTCCGCAACTGGGACGGTTCGCTATTCGAGATATGGGACAAACCGTAGCAGCAGGAATTTGTCTAGAAGTAGAAAAAGCAGATTAACACTGACTGCTTTTTTTCTTTCTTCTTTCGTTTCACGGAGAAAAACGATAAAAAACTGGAGTTTAGCTGAAACATGTCGCAAAAAGCACGAATTTCACTAGTAAGTACAAATGCGAAAAGACTCGAAGAAGTATGTAATCAAATAAAGTTGATTGCAGAGAAAACAGGAGTTGCCCTTAGCGGTCCAATACCGTTACCAACCAAGCATTTAAAGATTCCTTGTCGAAAATCGCCTGATGGAGAGGGCACTGAAACATGGGACCGCTGGGAGATGCGAGTTCATAAACGTCTTATAGATCTTGATGCAAGTGATCGAGCTCTTCGACAACTTATGAGGATTCAAGTTCCTGATGGCGTTAATATTGAAATTGTCTTACGATCTTAATTCATTTTTTTTTTGGACAAAGAAAAGTTTTTTTTAAATCCTTTTATATTCTTACCGTATTGTATTGTTTGGAAATACTGTTTTTTTGCCGAGGTAGCAAAGTCTGGCCCAACGCGCCGGCCTTGAGAGCCGGTTCCTCTCACGGGGAGCGAGAGTTCGAATCTCTCCCTCGGCGTATTTCTCATTGTTAGGTTTTCTATTATTAATTCTAAAAAATATCTCCTGTTTATACTCTATTCTTAGTGATGAATAATTGTTTTAGGATTTTTTACTAATATGAAATGATGCTCTTATCATATTTTTTTAAATAAATATAGAATTTATTTTAGACGAAAAATTTTTATATGAAACGATTGATATGTATATGTAATTATATTATAGCGATGTAATACTCTTTTTAAGAAGAGAGGATTATGATACTGGAGACGAAATGTATGAAATTGAGTAGCAGTAAAACGAATTTGCTAAGCGTTTTTATCATAAACTTGTTTATTATAATGAGTATGGTTTCTAGTGTTGCGATAAATAGAGTGAGTGAAGCTGGGGCTACTGATTTTGATGTAAAAACCATGGAATATGAATGCAATTTCTGTGATTATCAAAGACACATTAATGATTCCAATTGCAATGACTGCGGTTTTTATCTAGAAAAAGGCTACCCTGTTTTAGCAGCTTTTCCTGATAAGACCGATGAACAGCTAGCTATGATAGATAATGATCCCACACCAACTATGTCTTTTAACGATCTTCCCTCACAGTTTAGCTGGCGTAACAATGGTGGAGATTGGACAACACCCGTAAAAGATGCAGGCGCCTGTGGTAGTAGCTGGGCTTTTTCTGCACTAGGCGCTATGGAAGCAGCTATTAACATTGCTTCTGGAAATCCTCATACAAATATTGAGTTATCTGTACAATATATTCTTTCCTGTTTAAGCGCAGCTGGATCCTGTGCTGGTGGCTTGCCAAGTACTGCAATAAGTTATATTAAGAGTACATCTCCAGGAAATACGGGAAATGGCGTTAATGGAGTTTGTACTGAATCATGTATGCCCTATCAAGCAGATGATACTATACCATGTAATAATAAATGTGATAACTGGGATTATGTAGATCTTAGTCCTATTGGTATACTTTGGCAGATAGAAGAATATGGTATTACATCAGGTAATCCAAATAGTGAAGCATATTGGAATGTGTTAAAAAATTGGCTTATGACGTATGGTCCACTTAGTGTTGATATGTATGCATCTAGTGGTTGGAACGCTTTTTGGAGTAATAATAACAATCCAAATGCTGTGTATGAAGGTACAGAATCTGGTACTACAAATCATGCCGTAACTCTTGTTGGATGGAAAGATGATTTTACTGTTAAAGATGGCGGGTATTGGATTGCAAAGAACAGTTGGGGAACTGGTTGGGGATATGGTGGATACTATAATTGTGCGTACGGGAGTCTAAACCATGGCGATCGTGATGTTGTTTGGGTTACAACCCCTGAATGGAGCAGCAACAATCCCCCTAATAAACCTAGTACTCCTTCAGGTCCGGCAGGGTTAGAAATTGGGGAAGAAGGAACGTATAGTACTAGTGCAAGTGATCCGGATGGTGACCTAGTTCAGTATCGTTTTAATTGGGGTGATGGGACATTTAGTGTTTGGACTCCTCTAGATTTATCGGGTCATACTGGATCTCTTTCCTATTCATGGGATACACCTGGGAACTATCTGGTGAAAGCCCAAGCTCGTGATGAGCATGGTGCAGAAAGTAGTTGGTCAAATGGATTAACCGTGGTTGTTGAACCCGTTGAAAATACTCCTCCGACCACTCCAACAAGTCCTGTTGGTCAAACAAATGTAGAAGTATATGAATCAGGAAATTATAGTACTAGTGCAAGTGATCCGGGTGGTGACCTAGTACAATACCGTTTTGACTGGGATGCTGATGGTGTGCACATTTACAGTGATTGGACTCCTCTAAATGTATCGGGTCATACTGGCTCTCTTTCCTATTCTTGGGATACACCTGGGGACTATCTGGTGAAAGCCCAAGCTCGTGATGAGCATGGTGCAGAAAGTAGTTGGTCAAATGGATTAACCGTGGTTGTTAGTGATACTCCTGATGATATAACACCGCCGACTATTGAGATTATCAAGCCCCTAAACAAACTGTATATTTTCAACAACGTTTTCTTTAATCTTCCCATTCCTGTAATCATTGGAAGCATAGATATTGAAACTAGGGTGACTGATGATGAATCTGGTGTATATAAGGTATTGTTCTATGTTCAAGGAGATTTGAAGGAAACAATTTATGATACTCCTTATACGTGGACATGGGATACTCCTGCTTCTTTTCAAAGCATAGTTAAGATTGTCGCTTATGATAACGCTGGAAATAGTAATGAGGTTGAGTTCAGGGTTTTGAAGTTTTTTTAAAGAGAATGAGACGGTTCTTAAAAATGATATGATACTTATGTATTCATCCAAGCGATATTCTTTTTTTAAATCACGTTTATTTGTACATATAAGTACAAAAAAATTTATATATGAACGGTATATATTATTAAGTACTATTAGGTGATAGATAATGGAGGGTAAAATAAATCCAATAGTTGTAATAGCTTTTATCTGCGTAATGATATCTACTGGTATTGTTCCTTTAGTCTCCGCGATAAATGAAACAAAAACCAATTTAGATCTTGCTACTTTTAATGTGGATTTGCTAATTTGGGACCAAACACCACCAGTCACATCAATCTATATTGATTCTGATGGTGTAGTAACCTTGATTGCCGTGGCTTACCCACTCAATAAGAACAGTGGTGTGAAAGCCACCTATTATCAATTGAACGGTGGTGAAGTGCAAATCTATGATAAACCATTCCAACTTCCGGAAGGAACAACAACGATCACGTATTGGTCAGAAGACAATATTGGCCAAATCGAAGCGAAAAAGACTACTACTTTTACGCTTGACACGACACCGCCAACAGTTGAAATTATCAGCCCAGAACCTGGTATGATCTATCTCTTTGGAAGTCCATTGATGAATAGAGTCCTTGGCGCAACGACAATTTGTATAGGGAATATCCCAATTAAGGTACATGCATGCGATGGTGACGGATATGGTGTAAAACAAGTTAACTTTTACTTTGACAATGGTGACACGGGTTTTGCTACTGAACCGCCGTATGAATACACTTTTTGGGACATGCATTTCGGTGAATTAACTGTTTCTGTAAACGCAATTGATAATGTACAGTTAGTCTCTGATTTTGTTGAAATGACTATTGTGGTTTATTCTATAGGATTATTATAAATAGAGAATAAGTATTTGGGTTTTATGATTAATCCGATCATCATATATCAGTTTATGGCGATAGAAGAATGACTATGAATAAAGGATTAGTTTTTAAAGATTGCAATAGGATAATCACATCCTATTGCATGTAGAATATTTATCTATCTGGACCCCACCAGACATAATGGTTCTGGTAATGTATTTCTTCTGCATTTCCAGCGTTATCGACTGCATAGTATCTAAATTCAACGAGACCTTCTTCAATTCCATAGTCACCAACGGTAAATGATACGGAATCACTGTATACAGTTTCATCTGCCATTTTTGTGTCCACTATTTCATCAAAATCCGAATCCCACCAGATCTCATAATGAATATACTGAACACCTGAAAGATCATCAGTTGCATCCAAGTGAATTGGTGTCCAGGGCCAAATAAGAAAACCACCCTCCTCATTAGGTTCCCCAATTGTTTTAGTGGTGACTGGTGGCGTTGTATCTTCTTCCTCTTCAATCCAAGTTACAGTTATGGAATCTGATCCCATGTTATCTGCTGCATCAGTTGCATAAATTGTGATCGTAATCCAATCTCCAATCTCTATAAAATTATCAAGATTAATTGGTCCTAAACTAAAACTTTTATATTGTTCTGGTGGATCAATGAGTTCTGATTTGCCTTGAATAGATCCTTCACTCCATTCAAGCATGTAATCGAGTTTTGCAACACCTGTCCCTCCAATGTCTGTTGCAGTACCTGTGACAGTGATAGGACTTGTGGTCGATGATCCATCTTGAGGGCTATCAATATGTACATCTGGTGCTTCCGTATCTTCTTCCTCAGGGCAGCATTCACATGGACAATAGACATTCCCGTTGTTTACGATTTCTTCGATTTGACTAACATTTGCTGTTTCATTACATTTACTTACAGAACCCATAATATTTTCTTCATATCCATCATTAGGTACTGATACCGTCTGTCCATTTTCATCTACTTGATCTTGGTATTGATCTTCTAAACCCATAAGATGACCGGCTTCATGAGCAATGACTTTTGCACTAGCAGAACTGCTCCAAATTCCTCCAACCCATGTATCATTTCCACTGTAGGGATCTGTACCATCATTTGGAGGCCAATTATTTAAGTTATATGGGGGCCAGATAAATACACGAGACCTGTAACTTGAGTCATTTATGATTCTTATCTGATGATGACCGTCAGGATTTTTACTTTTTTTATAATATCCTGTTTCGCTCCAATTTCCTCCACCATCCAGAGTTTCATTTTCCTCTGTATTTTTTACTATTGCCTCAAAAGTGACTTTACAACCAGGCTCTGTGGGATCACATTCATTATCCTCTTCTTTACAGGGTATGTAATAATTATCTCCATTGTTATTCCAAAAATTTTCAATACTTGTTTTAACAAAACTTGAGTTAACCGTTCCTCCTTGTTCTGTAGTACCACTTCCGAAAATCTCAATATATATTTTGACGGTGATATTACAGTCATCGATTTCTACTTTCGTAAAATTTCCCGCTTGAAATGTTGCAGATTCTTCATATTCTAATGATTCTACTCTCCAGGGAGATTGCTCACTAATAACCTGATAGGATTTTTCACTAGTATGTTCTTCTAATAAAAGATTTGAAAAAAAAGATTTGAAAAAATTTAGACCCGTTTGAATATCTCTCAAATAAAATGTCATGTGATTTAAATAAAACCACTCGAATATCTTATGGAAAAATGTACTGTCCCTTTGTTTTCCTTTTGGCATACTCACTGCTAATGGATCAGACCATATGCTCTCAGCTCCACATTCATCTTTAGCTTTAACCCGTATATTATACGTTTTTCTTAAACTCCAAGTATGTTTAGCTGAAGCCTCCTCTCCGGAGGGATAGGGGCCAATCCATCCACTATCTGTTCCATCTCCCCAGTCAAATAGATACCACACATCATTGAATTCTGGATCTATACAACTTGTTAAATATTCATATTCATCACGAATTTTTCCAGTAGCTTCACCCAAAGGTTTATCAGGTTGAAAGGGAGGGCTATTAGATTGATATTGTAACAAGGCATTATACACAAGATTGCTATCGTTGGGAACTATCGAATTGATTTTCATGACGATACGGTCAAATTTCGGCACAACACTATTTTCTGTTTTTACACGATGTGTTTGTCCATTACCTGTTATTATTAATGACGCATAATCTCCTCCTGCAACCGATATAGGCGATTCATACAAATCATCTAAGTTAAAAAAGTCATTTTCTGTGATTTCATTCCATATATCATCCATTTCATTTGCAGAAATAGTAAATTCATTAATCAATGACCATTTTAGTTCTTCTCTATCTTCAGGATACATACAGTAATATCTTGTTAATCCATTGTTGGCGATTTCAAGTTTATAGATATTTTCCCATGTTTCAATACCAACTGAGTATGCTTTCAATTCAAAATCATCTGGACAACTAGAATTTTCTGACTCATTAAGAAAATTATTTTCATTATTTTCTATTATTCCTGCTGCTGGTAACACTGCAGTTGCAATCATCAGCATACAAACAATTACTTCTAGAATACCTTTTTTCATTTCTTTCAACCCCCTGAAATATACCCTCTTAAAGGCAAATATATATGTAATTTCTATTATTTATAACTTTTCATACTTTAATAAACGATTGTTACGAAATAAAACGTTATTACTTAATAATAGTTAATTAGATTTCAGATAAAACATATGAAGCAACTATTAATATTTAAAATATTTAGGCAAAGTGTACCAAGAAAATCATGATTTAAGAATTTATTTATTACCATTTTCTTCATCATTATTTTTGATATTCACGAATATGTTTGACAATGCCCATGATTATCCAGCGTTTATGCATTTATAAATCCGTTATGTCATAAGCGATTAAGGCTTAGTAGAAATAATTCAGAGTTTTTTTGCCAAAAAAATTGATTAATTCTTGTAAAAAGTACTATGGTATTTCCGATTTTAGGATATGGCCTTTATCGTCTATCAGGATATATTGAGCAAGATATAGACTAAGATTAAGACCATTTATCTCATATGTTTCCCAATAAATTTGTCAACCTCAGGTATGCCACCTTGTAAAATGATGTATCCATTATGTGGTTCTCTTTCTGTTATTTCTCCCTCAATGCTCTAGCTATTGCAAATCTAACTGCATCAGTTTGCCCAGAAATACCCCCGCCTTGAACTTTCACATCAATATCACATTTTTCAATCTTCGGAT
>JAWOGM010000087.1:0-43312 GCA_046496795.1 Thermoplasmatota archaeon | reverse complement strand
AAAAAAAGATTAAAAAAATTTCTTTTTGATCTATTTGGAATAAAAGTCTTATGACCACTCTCTTTATTAAAATCGGTATCGAGATCTTTTATAATTTTACTTTGAGGATTATTTTTTTCTTTTTTATTTTTAATACTACCTTTTTTTGTAGGGGTATTTTTGGTTTTTTCTGTTGACCTCTGATCAATATTTAATATCTTTTTGTATTTGTTGGAGGTAGGATCATGCATTTTATCCTTATTATATTTAATTTTTTTGTTGTCATTCCTCTCTTTATGATTATTGTTCTGATATATATTGATAGTTTCTTTTTCAGTTTTATTAGAGGAATCAATATTTCCAATTTTTCTTCCAATAATAAGTAAATGCTTATCTTGCAGATCTTTCTTTTTCATTAGGAGAATAGTTAAGGATATCTTAATTTCCTGTTTATTTATATCAACTATCGGTAATTCATAATTTTCAACATTTTTATTTCTTGTAACTAAACTAAAAAGTTTTTTCCATTCAGAGATACATCGATCTGGAATTAAAACATCCTCTATTTTTCTATTTATCGCTTCTTCTCTAGAATAGCCAGTAATAACCTGAAACTCTTTATCAAATTGAATAATTCTGCCATCAGCATCTAAACCTAGGAAAAATGCTTTACCTATTTCATTATTAACCATATTTTTTATCCTTTTCAGCTCCTCTTCCTATTATAGACATTCATTTTTTTTAAAACAGTACAATTCTCAATTCGTTTCTGATTTTAATATGTTTTGATATAAACAAAAAAATTTCTAAAAAAGTTGAAAAAAATGTAAAATACATAAAAGTATAAATATATGAAAATAGTTGTAATCTATATAACATAACATACAATTAGGTTGATGAGGAGGGGTACGGATAAGGTTAAAACTGGGAAAACAAGATAACGTTGATACAGTTGAACAAGAGAGTACAAATTCTGAAAATGATATCAAAGAAAAATCAACAGAGCAAAAAAAAGATGATGTAGAGCATTTACGAACAGTTATCAAAGTCAATGAAGATGATGGGGTGGAGAATCAATCTAGTGAAGAAAAAGTTGAGGAGAGTACAACAGAAGAAAAATCTGAAGGAAAACTTATACTAAAAAAATCTATAAACAAGGATACAGAAGAATCCACAGAGTCCTTAAGTGATTCTAGAGAAGAGATTGGACAACGTAGAGATGCCCTCCAGAATTTTAAAGATTTTGATTTTCAAATTAAAAAAAATCAGGATGATATCAATAAGATTTCGCAAAAAATTGATGCTATCACAAAAGACCTTGATGATCTAATAGGGCTATATGAAATTGTTTCAGAACAGATGAATCCATTTGTAGGTTTATCAAAAGTAACAAAAAAAAGAATTGATGCTTTAGAAAATTTTACCAAAGAAATAGAGGATATCAAAATTAGAATGGAAGATGTTGAATCAATTGTTGAGCAAGGAATTGGTAATATTAAGAGAGCGGCAAAAGAAAATTGCCAAAAAAAACCAACAACTGATGATGACAATACTGACTTTTCATCAATGATAGATCAAAACGATACTAAAATAGCCATAGAAACGCCCATAGAAACAACCAAAGAAAGCATGGCTGTTGATCAAACAGACACTATAATTAACAAAGCCTTAGAAAATATTATTGCTGAGCAAAAAATAGATATGGTTATTAATGATTTTTTACTAAGTTTAAAATAAACGATATTCATTATATATGTATGGTGGATGAGAAAGGTGAAGGAAGAAAAAGATAAAGATTCGCAACTGACCCAAGAGGTCAATATAGATAGAGAACTATCAACCATCATTGAAAAGAATATACTACCAAGGTCAATCGTAGCAAAAATTGGTATTAAGTTAAAGGATAAACATATCAATCTGACCAAAGATCAATTCAATAAATTAATTAAAAAAATACAATCTGAATTAAAGGGATATACAAGTGATGAGCCAGCACTCAAACAACAAGAACGATATGACCGATATTCTAGCTCTTCTAAAGATGATGCTACCATGATAGAGCTAATTCATAGCCTGGATAATCTTGAAAAAAGAATTCAAGAAATTGAAGAAAATAATCTTATTGAATTAAAAAAATTATCAGAAAAAGTACTAATACCCAACAATATAAAAACAATTGAAAAGATAAATAGTCCAATACTATCAAAAATGGATCCATTACGAGAGATTCCGTATGATCCTGAAAGTGTTGTCGTAATCATGAAATGGCTTCAGTATCTAGTCGATAAATTAGGTAAAAATAATCTTGCAGATATTCTTGGATATTATGTTGATATTGATTGGATATCCGATGATGTACGACTTGATTTGATTAAATATTCTAAAGGCATATCTGATGATAAAGAAACAGTAAAAAAAGCATCACATAACCTTTCCACAAAAGAGCATATTCAGTCATTGCTTTATATTCAAAAATTAAAAGGACAGCATATGGATGAGAAGTTTATTTGGAAGATTGACAGAGAAATAGAAAAAATGTCAAAAAGTATTGAAGAATATCAATTTAAATAATTTTTATTTTCACTAATTCATCAAAAAATTCATATTAAAATCTAATTAGAAAGATTAATGCAAGGGGGCTTGTAATTAAATGTGCTCTTTAAAAATTGAGGTAATATAAAATGGGTTTTTCAGTAGCAGCTGCTTATGCAATAATTGGAGTCTCGTTTTTAATTTCTCTAGAGATATTAACAGGCAGTATGCTGCCAGCATTGACAAATGTTGATGAATCATACAATTCTTTATTTGACAGAAAAATAGAAGGGATTCAAACAAGCATAAATATCTCAAAAGTATCTGTTGAAATGTATAATTCAAACTATAACCATAGCATCACAATAAAAAATATAGGTAAAATAACTTTAAAAACAAATGAGATGATTGTTTTAATCAATGGATTATTGCAGGATTTTGAAAGTGAATACATCTATTTTTATCCTGGCGAATCAATATTATTAAATGTTTCTGATGTTTCAGGCGATGGAAATCAAAGATTGAAAATTATAACATACAATGGTATATCAGATTATTATAGTTATTATATTTAAGGTGATAGTATGGGATTTAGTTTAACAGGAGCTCATGTGATTTTCTTTATTGCCTCGGTTATTGTAGCAGGAGCTGTTTCAGGAGTTTTTGTCGCTAGTACAATAGACATTAGTTCATCTCTATCAGAAAGAGCAAATAGAATTCAGGAAATATTAGCTATTGATTTTAAAATAATCAATGATCCAAAAAATATACCTCTCTTAGATCAAGGAGAGGATAGTTCATACATGTTTTATTTAAGAAATATTGGAGGGAAAAAGTTAGATACAACTGTTGAAAACTTTCAAATATTTATAAATGGTCAACTTATTTCAACTATTAACTATAACTTTGTAGATGCCTCTATTAAACCCTCTGAATATACTACTATACTCATTTCTATAAATGTAATTTCTTCAGGAGATCATATATTACGTGTAGTTGGACCATTCGCTATTGAAGATATATTTATCTTTACCATACCTTAAGGAGATGATAATAAAATATGGAAGGAACAACATCTTTAATTCTAAGAAGGAAAGGAGAAACAGATGGTTTTGGTGAACGATTTGGATCAGAAATACCAAACGGCTCCATGTTATTTATAGAAGGAAAAGAAGGTGTTGGTAAAAGTATATTTTGTCAACGTTTTTGTATAAGCATGCTTGAAAGTGGAAGTAATTGTTCGTATATTTCAACACAATTTACAATTAAAAGTTTTCTTAGACAAACAGCTTCAGTAGGTTATAATATAAGAAATTTTCTTATGTCAGGAAAATTTTTTTTTATATCAACAGAGGTTACACTTGCAGAAACTAAACCAACAAATACATTTCTTGAAGCATTAATGACTGCAAGAAGGCTTTTTGAGCCAAAAATAATATTTATCGATTCATTATCAACCCTATTAAAAGAAAGTTTGACAAAAGATAAATTAATAGATCTTACTAGTTTTTTTAATCGATTAAAAGGAACTGGAAAAATAATAATTTTTACGGCCAATCCAAACGAATGGGGAGAAGATATTCATAACTCTTTTAAGATGATATCAGACATACATTATCGTATTGCTCGTGAAGCAATGCCGGGTATAGGCATTGTTCACAATGTCTATATTGAAAAATTTAATGGAGCACAAAAAAAATATGAGCCAATGACAACGTTTTCAGTGAAACCTGGTACAGGATTGTCAATTGAATCAAGTGGCGTGGCTTTCTAGGATGGGTAATACGTGGGTGAAATAAGTAAAGAAGAACAACAAAAGCTTATTGAGGATAATCCTCATCTAAAAAGATATATTGAAACTATTACTAAAAAATATGGGATGCCAAAATTTTATAGCCAACTGCCTAGTGATGTAAAAAATGAAAAACAACCAAATATCATTTATACAACAAAAGGGGTAGTTTTTATTCATATTTATAAATCTGAGGGATCTGAATTTATCAATTATCAGTCAATTGAACCCCAACTTTCCCCAATTCAAATGAAGAAAAGAGATATAATAGTAGAAAGACTTTATGAAAAAGCACCTTATATTTCACATGTTAAAACAGATGAGGAAATTAGAATTGCATTAAAAGAATTTTTTAAAAAGAATATTATCATAGATGAAAAATCGGATGGAAAATTTGAAAGGATAAAAGCAGGTAAAATAAAATTATCTTCCATCGAGAAAATGAACATTGAATATGATATTTTAAAAGATATCGTAGGTGGCGGTCCTTTAGAGTGTTTCATGAGAGATCAATATATTGAAGATATTCACATAATTACTGGAGATAATGTTCATCTAATTCATAAGATTTTTGAGATGGTAGAAACCAACATTCATATCGATACTGAATGGGCAAATAGATTTTCACAAGAATTTGCAGAAAAGATTGGTAGTCCTGTAAGTGAAGGACAACCTATAGCTGATGGTACGCTACCAGATGGTAGTAGGGTAAATATCATACATAGCAAGGACGTTAGTTTAAAAGGTCCGACTATGACGGTAAGAAAGTTTAGTGAAACACCAATTAGCGTTACCCAGCTAATTAATTGGGGAACATTTGATGCAAGCGTAGGTGCATATCTTTGGTTATGTTTAAATTATGGCCGTAGTATTTTTGTTTGCGGAGAAACTGCTTCTGGTAAAACTACAACATCAAATGCTATGTTTGTTTTTATCCCCCCTAATAAAAAAATATACTCTGTTGAGAACACGCCAGAAGTGCAAGTGCCTCATAAGGTTTGGCAACAATTGTTAACACGTTCATCAGGACCAAAAGAGGGGCATATTGATGAAGGAGCATTGTTGTTAGCTGGCTTAAGATCGCGTCCAGATTATATTATTCCAGGAGAAACTCGTGGTATTGAAGGGCGCGTTGTTTTTCAAGCAATGCAAACTGGACATCCTGTTGTAACCACATTTCATGCCGGTAGTGTCACAAAAGTAATTCAGCGTTTTACAGGACATCCTATCAATGTACCAAAGACATTTATGGATAATCTTGACGTTGTATTAATTCAAATGGCTGTTGAACGTAAAGGAAAAAGATTGAGACGTGTTCTTTCTGTTGATGAAATCGAAGGGTATAATAAAGAAGTCGATGGAATAATGTCTCGTAAAGCTTTTGAATGGAATCCAATCGATGATACACATGTGTTTAAAGCAAATAGAAATAGCTACATTTTAGAAGAAAGAATCGCAAAAACTGCAGGATATACCGATGTCATACAGATATATAACGAATTTGATACAAGAAAACGGATTCTGGAACGTATGGTGGAAGAAAAAATATTTGATTATTATGAGGTAGTTCAATTTATCTGGACTTATTATCGAGAAGGAATCCAAGGATTACCTATCAGTATATAGAGAGTGAGCTTGTTAATGACCAAGATGAGTCAAGAAGAAAAAGATATGTATCTTCAGAAAAATCCGCATCTAAAAAAATATATTGATAGCATAACAAGTAAAATAAGCGACCCTGATTTTTACAGTCCTGTCCCAAGAGAGTTAGCAGAATTAAAAAATCCAAATTTCATTTATCCAACCAAAGGAATGGTATTTATCCATATTTATAAAACTGTAGACATGGAAAATATCGAATATAAGGCTATAGAACCTGTGTTAAGTGACACAGAAGAAATCAAGCATAAACAAATTTTAAAATATATTGTAAAAAAAGCACCTGAAAAAAAAAGTGCTATTGATGATGATGAGTTAAAAGAAGTATTAACAGAGTTATTAGATGAGGCAACTATAGTAGATGAAAAAGCTATTGATGCCGTTATTGATAAAAAAGAAAAAAAATCAAAAAAAATCAAAAAGATCAGATTGACTTCTGTTCAAAAACAAAATATTTCATATTATATTATTAAAGAACTTGTTGGAGGAGGACCTATTGAGTGTTTTATGAGAGATCCATATATCGAAGATATTCATTTAATTGCGGGGGAAAATATTCATCTTATTCATAAAATATTTGGTATGATAAAAACAAATATTTTAATAACTAAAAAACAGGCACCTCAATTTGCTAAATTATTAAGCGAAAAAATGAATGCACCGGTTAGCGAAGGTCGTCCGATTGTTGATGGAGTACTTCCTGATGGAAGCCGAGGCAATATTATCTACAGTTCTGATATTAGCAAGAGAGGACCTAGTATGACTATCCGAAAATTTACAGAAACTCCCATTAGTATTACACAACTTATTAATTGGGGGACTTTAAGTTCTGGTATCGCATCTTATCTTTGGATATGTTTACAGTATGGAAGAAGTTTTTTTCTTTGTGGTGGAACCGCATGCGGAAAAACCACAACCATGAATTCATTAATTCCCTTCATACCCTACCAACGAAAAATATACACTACAGAGGGGACCCCTGAATTACAGGTTCCCCATACTGTTTGGCAGCGACTTCTAACAAAAACTTCTGGACCAAAAGAAGGACAAGTTGACATGTTTGATCTTCTGAGAGCAGCACTCCGATCAAGACCAGATTATATCATACCTGGTGAAGTCAGAGGAGCAGAAGGAAATATTGTATTTGGGGCCATGCAAACCGGACATCCTGTTATGACCACATTTCATGCCGGTAGTGTTACAAAAGTTATTCAAAGATTTACTGGAGATCCAATAAATGTTCCCAAAACATTTATGGATAATCTTGATTTTGTTGTGATTCAATTAGCTATTGAAAGGGGTGGAAAGTTGCTTAGGAGAGTAACTTCTATTGATGAAATTGAAGGATATAATAGAGCAGTCGATGGGATAATGGCAAGAAAAGCATTTGATTGGAATGCAGTAGAAGACAGACATGTATTTACTGCAAATAAAAATAGTTTTATTCTTGAAGAAAAAATTGCAAAAAATGCTGGATATAAAGACCCGGCAGGCATTTACGAAGAATATGAAAAAAGGAAAAGAATTCTTGAACGAATGATTGAAGAAAAAATATTTGATTATTATGAAGTTGTCCAATGTATCTGGGGTTTTTATAGAGAAGGAGAAAAAGGATTACCTTTTTCATTATCGTGAGTTCAATGGCAGAAAAAGAAGATAAAAAACAAAAAATACAAAAAACAAAAAACACCGAAAAAAAACAAAAAGAAGATTTTTTAAAAGAATTAAAAATCGCTTATCGGGCATTAGAAGACCCGAAAAAATTTCAAAAAACAATATTTCTGCCATTAGTTTTCCTTGGGATTATTACGTTTTTACTTCCATTTATTTTACAGATAGTTGTCCCTATACCACTTGATTTAAATCCAATCACCTTTATTATTGGTGGAGTTATTCCAATACTTCTTGGTGTTTTTTACCCCTACATTGCATGGAAAAACAAGGAATCAGACATTAATGGAAAAATGCATTTTTTTATTACCCATCTTCGAGTATTAGCGATCTCTGATACTTCAATAAGAGATATTGTAGATATGCTTGGGGGCAATACTGCATATGGTAATCTTGGTGAAGAACTGCGAAAAATAAGTGTCATTAGCAAACAATGGCGTATGCCTCTTGCAAAATCATTTATGTTTATTTCAAAAAGAACCCCCAGTAAGATACTTAGTGATTTTTTAGATAGGTTTTCACAAAGCTTAGATAGTGGTGTTGAGCATAGAGAGTTTATTGAAACAGAGCAAGAAGCTGTTCTTGAAGAATACAAAACAATGTATGAGTCATCTAATGAAAATATTACCATTCTTAGTGAAGTCTATGTAAGCTTATTAATATCAATAATATTTATCATGGCTCTTGGAATTGTTTTACCAATGATTATGGGCACTCAAGATATGAATACATTTATTTTTCTTTCATCGTTTCTTTTAATTGTATCGGAGGCCTTGCTTCTCTATCTAATGAGATCAATGATTCCTCCAGATGAAATATGGCATCAGACAGGTGAAAAAGGAGATCTTGAGTTTAGTTTAGAAAAGCTGTTGAAAATTTCAATAGGAACCTGTTTTGTTGTTTGTTTTACCTTATTGTTTTTAAAATATTATATAGCAGTTGGTTTTTTTGATTTAATACCATTTGAAATTATTATGGCTATCTCATTAAGCCCATTACTAATAGTTGGAATAAAAACATTTAGGGAGGAGCAAAATATTGCAAGAAAAGAAAAAAACTTTCTTGGTTTTTTACCATCACTTGGATCTATTGCAACTATGAGAGGAGGAAGAATTAATCCATCAGTTCATTATTTAAGTGAAAAAGATTATGGTATCTTGACCAGACATATCAGAGATTTGTATAGGAGATTGAGAACTAGGATTGATGATGATACATCATGGGAATGTTTTGGAGTAGAAACAGGTAGTAATCATATTCAACGTTCATGTGAAATGTTTCGCCAGGCCACAAATGCAGCAGCCAATCCAAGGACTACTGCAAGAATGATTTCTGAAAATATACGTAAGATTAGAGATTTACGGATTAAAAAATTGTCGATAATTAATACCACTGCAGCCCTTTTTGCGGGTATTACATTTGGTATTGCGTTCAGTGTTTATACCTCGCTTACAATAGCAAGGCATCTTAATAGTATTATGCTTGAAAGTTTGGCGAATCGTCCTTTTGAAGGAACAACAATTGATATCGGTGTCCTTCTTGAAACAGTACCTCCAGAAGTTTTTTCCAATAATTATATTATTATCTTTTTTGTATTGCTACTACATTGTTTTATGCTTTCATTAACAATTCGTACATTAAGAGGAAGTCATCTGCTGATGACTTTATTATATTTTGTTCCTTTTGTATGGATAGTAACTATAACAAGTGTGACTGTTGATATCGGATTAGGCGGATATCTTGGGATTTAACCATCATATAAACCATAAGCAATCATATAAACCATAAGATATTAATAGATATAACAGATGTAGAGTGATGTTGATGTTGGATGGATGCTAAATGAAGAAAATTGGTATTTTAACCGGTGGTGGAGATTGTCCAGGATTAAATGCAGTGATACGAGCGGTTGTACGAAAATCGTCAACATATGGATGGGCAACTATTGGAATTAAAAATGGTTGGAAAGGCTTAATCGATGGAGATATGATTCCAATAAGTGATAGGCTTGTCTCTGGTATTTTACCTAAAGGTGGCACTATTCTTGGTACTTCAAGGACAAATCCTTTTACAACTCAAGGTGATGTAGAAAAAGTTATTGAAAATATTAAAAAATTTAAAATCGATGCACTTGTAGCAATAGGTGGTGAGGATACGCTTGGTGTTGCCTTAAAGTTACATACTATGGGTATACCACTTGTTGGCGTTCCAAAAACTATTGACAATGATCTTTCAGGTACTGATGTAACCTTTGGTTTTGATACAGCTATATCAATTGTCACCGAAGCAATAGATAGACTTCATACTACTGCTGAATCTCATCATAGAGTAATTGTCTTAGAAGTAATGGGTAGACATGCAGGGTGGATAGCAACATTAGCAGGCATTGCAGGAGGAGCTGATGAAATATTAATCCCAGAGATACCCTATGATATCAATGAAGTTTGTAAAAATCTAAAAGCAAGATATGATAGCGGGAAAACCTTTAGTATTGTTGTTGCCTCAGAAGGTGCAAAACCAAAGGAGATTGATCAAGTTTCAACTATCTCAGATGAAAAAGATGATTTTGGTCATGTACGACTTGGAGGCGTTGGTAATTATTTAGCTAAGCAAATTGAAAAAAAATTAGGATTTGAAACAAGAGTTACTGTACTTGGCCATGTGCAACGAGGAGGAACACCAACAGCAAATGATCGAGTACTTGCAACTCGGTTTGGTGTTGCTGCAGTTGAATCTTTAAAAGAAGAAAATTACGGTAAAATGGTTGCCTTAAAGGGTAATAGAATTGTTACGGTAAATTTAGAGGAAGCAGTATCTAAATTAAAAAAGGTTGATATTGAATTATATAATATCGCAAAAATATTTTTTGGTAAAATCGAAATTGAAGAAATTACTGATAATGTTTCTTTAAGGCTGTAGTTCTATTATTGAGCTGGTGATACTATTTGGTGTTGTAAATCTAATGATTCCGCTCATTCCAAATTCAGGAGTTACCGTTCCAAATACTTCTGTTCTTGCATCTATACCAGAGAAACATTTACTGGTATTAATAAGTATTACAACAAGGTCTCCATTGTTGATGATTGGGTTTGTGGATGATATCGACCCATCAATATCTCGAATTACAATTGCACCAAACGTGTTTGATGTAAGGTTACTAGCATTTAAAGTACCAAATAAACCATTTGATGCATTGTTACTGAAAAGAGTACCATTATAGGCTAACACAACTGAATTTGATGTATCTGATAAAGATATATACGAATTGGAAAGATCAAGATTATTTGAAGCAGCTATGGGTGTGACAAATATTGCAAGTTGCGTTATAGATGTGCCATTAGAATAGCCGCTGACTTGAGTTACTTTTAATCCTGATGAGATGTCTCTCATGGTTTCAATTCCTGTTCTCATTGCTTGTTGTTCTAAACTATTCATAGTTTGTATTAGCACTGAAGCAGTAACACCTGCGACAAGGATCATAGCAATAAAAATTATTAATGACCCTATACCCATTGATGCATTGTTGTTTTTAAAGAATATGACATGTATCCTTATGTTATCCCCTCTTCTCACTCCCAACTAAGTAAGTTGTATAGAGCTGGGAGAGATTACCTCTTACTAATACGAATTACAAATAAGGATAAAAATGTATTGTTTATTTTTATCTAATTAAAAAGCATAAGCTCAAGAAATGATTAACAAATAAGTCATTCTTCTATGAACATGTATGCTGTGGCTTTTGCTCAGAGAAATTAAACAGCTTAGGTTGTTTTAATTTAAAAGCTTTAATGAGGTCCAGCCTTCAAACCAATATGTTGAGGGAAATTATTAGAAAAAATTAGTACAAAAGAATTTAAAAAAATAAAAAAGAGTAAGGGAAAAACCCCTTATTTTTATTCGAGATTTAATTTTTTTATTGTAGTTGATAGACGTCACGTGCGTATGCTTTTGGTGAAGTAAATGATATTACACCAGGTGCACCAAATTCAGGAATAATATGTCCAAATATTTCTTGACGTGTTTCTATTCTCTGGCCAAATACTGCTGATTCATTGACAAAAATATAAAGTATAGCCTTATCTCCTCTGTTAAGTACTGGATTATATCTTGTAATTGAACCGTCAGCATCTTGTAATATAGCTATTCCAAATTGATCATGTGAAAGATTTGTCCAATTCACTTTTGCTGTGTCAAATATATCTCCGGTTATTGGATTGCTGTCGTGGAAGAATTCAGAATCGTTATATCCATATCTAATTAACGCTTTTGTATTGCCATCACTTAATAAAATATAGCTATTATTTAAATCAATTCTACCAGATCCAGCTCTGCCTTCTACAGTGATCGCCAAACATGTTATGTTGTTATAGGTCCAGCCATCTTCATCACTACCAGTTTTATTTACTAAACCAGTAATAGCATAGACACGAATACCAGTAGAAACCTCACGAGTAGTTTGCATACCTGTACTCATTGCTTGAATCTGAAGGGTGTTAGAGGTTGAAATTAATACCGATGCGGCAACTCCCGCGACAAGAATCATCGCAATTAAAATAATCATCGCACCAATTCCGATAGCGCCAATTTCATCTTTTTTAATTTTTATTATTTTTCTCATTTATTTATCACCTCATTGTAAATCCATAACAGCGTTTGTATATGAGTCAGGAGTCATAAAACCAATAATTCCTGGCGATCCTTCTTCAGGAATCACCTGACCAAATACACGTGTTCGTGGAGCTATCCCACTAAATACATCCCCTATTGCAAGAATAACATGATCCCCAAAATTAATAGTTGGGTTTTCCGCAGTTACTGAACCATCTGCATCTTGTAGAACAATAACATGGAATGATGTTGCATCAGCAGGGTAAAAGCCTGAAGTGAAAACATCCCCTGTTGTTTCATTTAATTTTGTGAATGTGCTTTCATCATATTCTAATACATATTTAATATTTGAGTCTGATATCTCAATGACAGTATTTCTTAAATCAATATCTGGTGATCCTGCTCTTGGTTTTATTTCTACAGCCATACGAACAATACCGCCTGATGAATTATAGCCTTCTATTCCTTCAATTAAAATACCACTAGCAACAGCGTGAGTAGTTTGAGAGCCTGTTCGTAACACTTGCATTTCAAGACTAGAGCTAGTCTGTATTAGTACAGAGGCAGCAATACCGGCAATTAATACCATTGCGATAAATATTATTAATGTACCGATACCGATGGCTCCGACATCAGCATCAAAAATTTTTTTTATGGTTGAATGTTTCATTTTGTTTCACATCCCATCGTTTTTTGTTAGCCATTAGATATTTACAGTTCTTTTATATTTTATTATCAGGTGCATATGCAGATACATATCCTAAAATACATACAACTATATTTCTTTTCGAATAAATATTATGCAATAAAAAATCATTATTTTTCTTGCAATTCCTTCTGCATCTTACTGACTTCACATTCGAGTTGCAGTAAACCTAGATCTAATCTCATTTCATCAATTAGTGTGTAATGATAGCTATCATCTATTCGATTTTTGAGTTCTTTTATCATAAAAAAACCTGCATTTACTCCAAGTGTTTCGTTCATAGAAAGAAGAATGCTTCGTAATGCTTTTCCAAGCAAAGGAGCAGGTGTTGCATCAATTATAGATAAGACAGATACTGACTCTTCACCCTCTAAATATCGAGTATCTTTTATTTGTATATGTTCAAGAAAAGAATATTGATCTTGTAATTGATGTAACAAAGAATTCATTATAGATATTGCATATCCCTCATTTGTTTTTCTTTTAGCAATAGTAAATAATTCGGCTAAAACCTGTTTTACTACTTCAGAGGACTCAATATTGGTCATCAATTTCCCTCTTATTATACATTGATATTGCATTTTTAAAAATTTGTACCCCTCTCTTACATCAGCAATTAAAAAAAAGCCTTGTATACTAACTATAAAATCCCATAAGTTTTAAGTAAATATAGATGATATTTGGTATTGTTTTTAGTGAAGTGGTATGTTATGAAAAAAATCCAATGTATTGTCGGGATATGTTTAACTCTATGTATCGTGGTATGCTTATCTGGTTGTCAAGAACAACAAAGAGACAACTCAGAAGTTGATGAGCGTATTAACTTTGAATCAAATGTTCTAGAATTAATTCATGGCTCCTATGTAGCTGGTAATAACAGTGTTACAGTAAATGTACGATTTAGGAATCCTTTAGATACGCCTGTAAAAGTTAAAATATTTGTTGAATTTATTGATAGATTGGATAATGTATTATATGAAGATTCAATAGAGCTTAACTTAATTGCAAATCATGAAGAACAAGTATCAAACATTTTTGAATTCCGAGGCACTATTTCAAATAGTGTAGATCATATAGTTATTTATGATCAAAGGATAATAGAATAAAAAGAAAAGATAAGAGAAGAATCAAGATCATTACCGTTCGTGATAAATACTTATGATTATGTATCTTTTTTTGCTTTCTTAAATATAAGGAATAGTGTAATAAGTGATCCAATGAAAACAAGGCTCTGAAACCCTGAAGTTTCGTTTTGAATTTGATTCTCACCACGAATTGTTAATGTTTCACTGTAAAGAACGGTTGATTCGTTATTAAAAGGATGTACAGAAACAGTTAACATATGTTCTGCAGTTCCTTGAATCATCCAGTCATTAGTTTCCCCAAAAATAAAATCTTTAGTTTCCCCAGAATTAACTATCATTCCATCTTCAGATGATGGAGGAATCCGAGTTTTTGTGCCTGGATAATCATCTGTTTCATCATTTTCAAAGATGATAACCCTAAGTGGTTCTGAAGCCGCGCTACCTCTGTTTTCCACAGTTACTATGATGGTATAATACGTAAATATTGCAGAACCACTTCCTTCTGTTTTGACAACACTATAATCCATATTAGAAATTTTTATTCCGTCATTGGAATAAGAAATTCCTATAGTTGAGAAAAATAGGATTAAAAATATTATTAGTATACAAGATTTTAGATAAAGTTTTTTCATAGATACCCCTCCGTTTTCTACTATTAATGTAAAATTGTTTTATAAAATTTTCTAACTACATTGGGTTTTCAAAATCTTTGTAAAACTCATTCTAAAATCTACATGGTTTCATTCCATAAAATAAAAAAATAAAGGCCAATAACTATCTATCGTATGATGAAAATAATTAATTACATCTTTTGAAAATGATTCTATGTAGATAAGAGTAATATTACACACTGTTTCTGTGTTATCATTAGTAGGATAGCATATATTTTGTATTTTTATTATTAGCGATTATCGATATAGTTGGTAGGTTTTTATAAGAAATTATTAAATACTAACAAAAGTTTGGAAAATTGTGAACATAAAATAATACTCTTACTATTAACTTATTGAGTGAAAATATTATGTTAAAAGATAGAGGTATAAGAAGAGGTGTTGAGGTTTTTGTTAAAAATAAAGAAGACCCTGATTTACCAGATCGTAAAGCAAGAGTTATCAATACGTATCCTCACCCTAGCAGATGGCTTGTTGTAAAATACGAGGACGGAGGTATGGATCAGGTTGAAGAGCAACAAGTTACTACTATGTTTGAAAAAAATAGAAAAAAATTTTATTAAAAAAATTATCCTCAATGCTTAATTATTTTGATATATAGATATCTGTGGGATAACTAAATGGTTTTATTAGAAATACATGAGAATTATATCAAAAAAAACCAACATATTTTTACAGAGCAAAGTAAAATAGTGCAGGGGACGAGATTTGAACTCGGTTTTACGGGTAAAATAAACCTGTTTTCTACTGTTGTCTCAGGTCATTTATTTAAACGATCTAATCGCTTTTTTAACTCATCAAAAACTAAGCGTTTCTTCTCTTTATTTAAATGAAACAAAGTTTTTGAAATCATTGCTGTTGATATTGTAAATATATAATTTAATTTTATTACACTGTCTTTTACAGCACCTTCTTTTTTTGAGAGAGGTACACCATTCATTTCTAGTTTGCTAGTTATTCCTGCAACAACAACGTTATCAAATTCTTCAAATAAAACAAGAGCAGGTCTTTTTTTTATTTCAAAAGTATCTGTAAATTGTATTTTAGCAATTATTACATCACCTGATTTAAGCATCTTCCCATGCCTCATCTTCTTTGTTGTCCCAGAGTTCTTTCATTTTTTGTTGTTGAATTTTATGGAGAAACTCATCATATTGGTTTCTCTTTTTTACATTTTTAAAAATTTCTATCATACGGGAAATTAGTTCATTGTATGTTTGTCTGGGATGTTCTCTAATTTTTTTAAGTGATTTTACAACAGATTTATCTAATTGAATAGTAGTTGGATTATTCATTATATATCATCTATAGTTACTATATAACTTATTATATAAAAACTTTTCTTTAACAGATATAAAATAATGCAGGGGACGAGATTTGAACTCTAGTTTAATGGCAAAAAATAATGGATTATTCCTGTTGCCTTCAAGACGTAGTTTTAAATAATTAAGTGACGATCTGTTTTGAGGAGATTATAATGTCGCTTTTACCAGCATTTGAAATAGGTTTATGGAATGCATGGATTTTTATGATTTGGACTATAGTCTTACCAATTATTTTAGGTTTAATAATTAAAGAAAAAGGAGTATCAAAAATACTTAGAACCTCTGTCCCTATGAAATATGAAAAAACATTAAATATACTTTCAATGGGTGCAGTTATTATTGGATTTTTATATTCAATTTTTCTTCCATTAAAAATCAATTCAATATGGTTCTATATAGGTGTATTAATATTCTTATTTGGTTTTATTTTTAATTTATCCATTTTAACTACCCTCAGAAATGCTAAACCTGATAAACCATTTACAAATGGACCATATAAATATTCAAGACATCCAGGTTATGTTGCTTTGTTTATGATAATGATTAGTATATCTATAATGAGTTTATCTTGGATTTTCCTACTTATTACAATAATATGTAGTATTCACCTGATTATAGTCGCACCTGTAGAAGAGAAGTATTGTATGAAAAAATATGATAGCATTTATAAAGATTATATTGAAAGAACACCAAGATGGATAGGATTACCAAAATCAAGTAAAAAACATTGAATTACATTTAATTATGCTACATCTACCAACCATGAAAAATTTGACTTTTTTTACCATTAAAAAAGAGTTGGGGACACTTTTTTAAAAAATATAGTTTTCCTCATGTAAAAAATGTTAAAAAATGCAGGGGACGAGATTTGAACTCGGTTTTACCATGAAAATAATTAGTTTTTAATTATACATTTGAAAACAATCTGTAATAATTATTTTAATTGTTGACCATATGAATGAAATAGGATTTTCATGGGAGAAAAAATTATTGAAACTATCAGTATACACCATATTGGAATTAAAGAAATTATACTTCTGTCACCAAACCAAATTGAATAACAAAAAATAAAAACAATAAATAATATTTGTCCGCATAAAATTCTAGTTGGTGGAACCTTTGTTTTCGAATAATCACAAATTACATAAAAATTACGATTCAACCACATCATAATAATAAAAATAACAGATAAAGATCCTATAAATAATAAATTTTGAATATTTAATAGAGATAGATTATAATACATATCTTGATACTTAACAATAACAATAATGGCTAAAAACACAGGTATTTGAAAATAAATGTATGTTCTATCTTTTGTAAAAGAATAATTTACAAAAAATATTATTGCACAAAAAACTAAGAAAAACCAGGAAAATATATATGCACACACCAAACTAAAAACAAGGATTATACTCATATCAATCTTTGTTGCATTTATACCAGTAGTTTGATTAATCAACCTTAGACTAATTATAAACCACATAAGTATAACTACGATACTTGAATAGATGCCAAACCACAACAATGTGATAATAACAGATATTGAAGCAAATAAGGCTGCATATTCACCTTGGGGGTAGACTTCTCTTGCTAGAGCCCATGTAAAAAACGTTGTTATCGCTAGAAAAAAACCATTTATTAAAGAATCTGAAATGGTGTTTACTTTAAAAAAATGAAGTATAATTCCCGCAACAAAAGCAAGAGTTACAATAATTATTAATAACTGATTTGGAAAATATTTAGGTTCAACCCTTCTCCCTAATGTAAAAAGATTTTTTTTATTCATTATATTTCCTTTATGAACGAATTGTAGTTAATCTTTTATATTTTATATAAAAATGATTAAAATGCAGGGGACGAGATTCGAACTCGCGGACCTCTACAGGACAAGGCCCTCAACCTTGCGACGTTGGCCAGGCTTGGCTACCCCTGCATAGAGAAAAACTGTCTAAATATCTAGGATATTTTTTGCCATAGATACTCCATAGCCTATTTATGATTTCGGGTTGGGTTAAATATCATCGACATCCATTCCGCAGATATGACTTAACTCATCATGTAATTTTTGTAATCGTTGTGCATAGGATAAAAGACCTTTTTGTTTTGCTTGGTTAATCTCATGGATAATTTTGTGTCGACTAACATGATCGATAAGGTTATCGGCATGGGCAACAATTTTTTCCTCTAACGTCTCAGGAATATAATCTTTCTCAGGCAACCCCAGTTGTAATGCTTCTTCTTTTGGAATTCCTGCACCGATATGTCGCTCAATGATATATAAAATGTCTAAAGGTAGTCCACATTGTCGTGCAATTCTAACGCCTTCTACTGCATGAGTAATACCATTTGCTTTTGATCTACCGATATCGTGAAGAAGTGCACCTGCTTCAACAAGTTTCATATCTGCATGTGCGTGTTGAGCAATTCGTATGGCAATATCCCGAACTGCAAGACAATGCTGAATGATATCATCAGAGCAATTATACTCCTCCAATAGTTCAATGCATCGTTGTTGCGTTGGTATACATTCCATAGTTCACCTTATTTTGATATCACTTGTTTACCTTTATTGCATGGTATGATTTGAATTTTTCCCTTGAATTGTTTTTTTTTCCATGTTCCTTTGGTGTATCTATCCAAAAATAAAGCAAGTGCAGAAACCTCTGAATGAGGTTGGTTTCCAATTGAAACATTATAATCGGCTATTTCATAATAATAAGGGGGTACTTTTTCTGAACCAACAATAATTAATGCATCTTTTTTTGTATCAATTGATTGTATTGATTTATCAATATCCTCCCCATACATGGTGAGATGAATAATAATTCCCTTCCAGTTTTTTATAAAGTTTTTAGGATGAACTCCTGTCTCTATTTTAAATCCTTCGCCAAATCGATGGGAAATAGATTCTATATTTTTTTCTAGTTTAACATCCTTTGTTGTAAGTATTATTTTTTCTGCTCCAAATGATCGTGCTACAAGTGCTACATGAGTAGTGATACGTTTATCACGGTTAATTCGATGTCCTAGTCTTAATACAACAATCATGGTATAACAACCAGCGGTATAGTTTCATCAAAAAATATAGGTATTTTTAACATCTATTACTCTTTTGTATAATAGGTTAACCCAGTTTTTTTATTTTTTTTGGCGATATATCCATTTGGAGGTTCTTGTTTTTTTTCCTTAGATTCCTGATGGTTTTTTAATCCTTTTTCTGACAAAATACTATCAATCCTTTCTTCAACTCTATTTGATTGAACAGAACGAGAGAAAGATGATTTTTTTTGTTCATTAGCGTCATCAATTTTCCGCTCTATGGTATCAACATTCTCCCATCTCTCTCGTTGAACTTTTTGTTTTTTTGCCGGGGATGGATGATCAGTTGAATACAAGGTTTCCTTATATGTCTTAATAGGAGTGTAGGTAGTATTTTGAGTTTCTTTTTCAGTATCTTTTGTAGACGTATCAATTTTTTTTTCTTCCTTTACCTCATTTTTTTTATCGATACCAATCTCTATTTCTTTTTTCTCTCGGGGTCTCTTTTGTTTTAATTTATTAAATATTTTCCATTTCGGCAAGCTTTCTTTCCCCCTATCGCAGGTAGTAAGAGAACAGTATCGCTATTGATAAATTTTTCTTTTACAAAATTTACAAAAGTAATAAATGAAGGTTATCATATTATATAAAGAGCGTTTATACTCTTTATTGGATGTGAAATCATGGAAAAATTTGAATTTTGGCAATCAAAAAAAGATAAACAGTGGTATTTTCATCTTGTTGCACCAAATGGAGAAATTGTAGCACATAGTCAGGGATATACTACAAAGGATAACTGTATAAATGGTATCAATGCTGTAAAAATATACTCTCAAAATGCAATGATTTTTGAAGAAGAAGACAAATAAAGAGATTTTCCCCATGTATATATTTTTAAACCAAAGTGTATAACTGAGATGAATATTCTGGTCAGAAAACCATAATAGGAGTGTAATCATAAATATGATGGCAAGGGCTTATGGTCTAGTGGTTATGACGTCGCCTTCACACGGCGGAGGTCGCCGGTTCAAATCCGGCTAAGCCCATCAACTCCAACAGGAGAAAAAACTTTGGGTTGAAGGCTTTTTTTGTCTAAATCCAAATTAAGATATCGATCATTTTTCTTCTCCCGTCATATAATTATTCTTTTGTTTTCGGGGCAAAATAAATCCAATCTACATTTAATGAAAAGCAAGATTTTCTTTAAAACAATTGTTAATATTTATTTCAAATTTGTAATTGATAAATTTTTGAGCTATAAACTAATGCAATATATCATAATCTAAGAACAGATTTGCATATCTTTTTAACGTGCATGACGGGTGTTACCAAGATCCCTAACAGTGAAAGTTTTACCACATCATAGTACAAACTTCGATTGTGAATACTGTTTCTCTTAAGGTATTATCTATGACACTATCATCGCATATTGTCGCTGTTTATAAATT
Source organism: Thermoplasmatota archaeon (assembly GCA_046496795.1). Classification (GTDB taxonomy): domain Archaea; phylum Thermoplasmatota; class E2; order DHVEG-1; family DHVEG-1; genus JAUWYM01. Next base: position 22,794 of record JAWOGM010000087.1, on the reverse strand, counting down.
GAAATAAAAACTAGGACAGTAAATTATATATACTTTGTGTTATTTAGTTTTTTAAATCGTCGCCTTGAGTAGCCAGATACTATAGGGGAGGCTCCAAAAAGGTACTTTCATAAAAAAACACTGTATATTTTTCTCCCTTTATTTTTGATATCCTCCCAAAAACAATCTTTACACCTGGTTTGCTTAAGAGATGATGACTCATATGAAGAAAAAATAGAGGGAGATGCAGGTCTTGAATTTCATGTAACAAAAAGATAAATGAATTGAAAAAGGTAGGTAGGAAAAAATGAATAAGAGAAAAAATAATGTATGCAAGGCTGCTATAGCAATCATAGTTGCTTTTGTTTTTTTAGCGCCTGGAGCAACCGTGACGGCTAACAATGACAAAAACACAACAGAAATGGGATGGATACCACAAAACAGTGGAACCACTGAAAACCTTAATGGACTATCATTTACCACTGATGACACAGGAACCACCGTTGGTGATACAGCAACCATCCTTCGAACAACAGACGAGGGAACCACCTGGATTCCTCAAAGCTGTGGTGTGACCGTCGGTTTAAATGACGTCTCATTTTATAACGATAACACTGGTATGGCAGTTGGTCATGAGGGAACAATTATTCAAACTACCAATGGGGGCACCAGCTGGAATACTGTTCAAACTGGATGGATGACCTCATACTATGGCGCACACATGATTACATCAACACATGGATTTGCAGTGGGAGTCAACACCATTTTTCAACCCTTGGTCACTTGGACAACCGATGGATGGAACTCCTATGATTCTGTGGCATTTTATCTACAACATAATAACATAGGTTATGAGGGGGATTTATTAGATGTTCATTTTGTAAACGCTTCAACAGGCTTTACTGCAGCAGCGGTCTGGAATGGCGAGGGTGCAATCGCCCAAACCACCGATGGTGGCTGGACGTGGGATACCATATACTGGGCCCCTTATGTGTTACACACTGTCCATTTTCCGACAGAAACCACAGGTTATTCTGCAGGTGCAAGCGGCACCATTTATAAAACCACTAATGGCGGAACCACCTGGACATCACTCTCAAGTGGAGTGAATCAAAGAATCAATGATATATGGTTCACATCAGAAAAAATTGGTACAGCTGTTGGAGAAAACGGATTAATCCTGCGAACCGAAGATGGCGGCACCACCTGGACTATTCAAGACAGTGGTACGTACGTAGACATCAATGGCGTTACTTTCCTGGATGACGATAATGGTTTTGCTGTGGGAAAAATCGGAACTATCCTTCATACCACTAATGGCGGTTGGTCGAATCAACCACCAGAAACTCCAGAAGCACCAACTGGTCCAGATACTGGATTTAGCGAGAAGGAATATTCATTTTCTGCTGTAACAACTGATCCTGATGGAGATGATATTTATTATTTGTTTGATTGGGATGATGGAACAAATAGCGGATGGCTAGGTCCTTATGATTCTGGTGCAACGGTTACAGCGCACCATATCTGGACCGATATTGGTGAATATGATATTACTGTTAAAGCCAAGGATGAATTGGGTCATGAAAGCGGGGTGTCACCTCCTCATACAATTGTGATCATGGAAACACCTTCATTGGAAATAGAAGGTATAAAGGGTGGACTTTTTAGAATCTCTGCTACCATTAAAAACAATGGTTCACAATCTGTAGACAATATTCAATGGAACATCTCTCTTGATGGTGGATTCATACTATTTGGCAGCCAAACCACTGGTCAGATATCGGTCCTTGAACCTGGTGCTGAGCAAATTATCAACTCAGATCCAATAATTGGCTTTGGAAAAACAATGGTTACTATCACTGCATATGTACCAGAGAGTATCGCAGTCGAAGAACAAGAAGCAACCATATTTTTGTTCTTCATCATAATGTAACAAAAATCTGGTCTCTACTACACAATAGAAAAGATAGCCTTATAGGTAATCTTTTCTAAATATTTTTTTATAAATCAGAATCTCAATGGTATTAGCAAAAAACTATAGTTCTAAGGTGCTAAATAGTTCTGTACAGGCATATTGCTTATCTTATTTTGAAAATAGAATCATTATATATCAATGTATACTTATTCAAATACTATACACTTCTATGGGGATTAGAATTAAGTATTTTTTTAAGCTAAATCAACAGGAATTCCTAGGGCATCATATTCAGGGATACCAAGCCAATCTAATAATTCAAGATAACATTCCACGCAAAGAAGAATTACATTGGGGGGTTGTGTGATATAAAAATCATTTGTTACAGGTTCAAGTATCTTCTCAAGTTTTAATAAATCCTTTTTTAAGACAGTGCTAGATAGTGCAGTTTCTAAATCGATGATAATATCATTCCAACATTTTAAGCCTATATATCTGGGAATATCTATTATTTTTCTATGACATTTTTGACATATACGATTTTTATCAGCGTCATCAAAAGAGGTCTTCATAGATTTTAACCTAGATTGAATTATTTTTTCTTGTTTTAAAACGGCTTGTTTCATTGCTTTTTCTTTAGAAAAGTATTGTTTCTTCCTCATTATTCCACTTATCTTTTTTTAGGATATATCTCATATAAAAAAGTTTTTACTGCGCAGGCTTCATGCATTGACTATTTATTTTGTAATGAAGCCATGTTATTCAACACCTTTATATATGTACAATATTTGATATTATATTCATGGAGATGACAATAATACCTGAGGTAGAAGAATCTCTTGAATCTTGGAAAAAGAAGAAAAAGCAGAAGAAAAAGCAACAACCAGATGAAAACGATGAACTACAGGATAAAAAATAGTGTCGTCATTTTTCATATTTTTGGTATTTGCAGGAGCGTTGTTTGGACGATAGTTTATTGGTTTTCAATCTTCTTTTTTTTCATAACTTTTACAATCTTTTGGACAGTTCAGTTTTATTAATAAATTTAGATTGCATCGAGGTTCTCTGATGATATTTTGATTTATCTTATTCATATCAACAAGCATTGATTTTTTCCAAGTGAAATGTTTACAGTTTGTTTTCACATGCATGTAGATGTACAATTATTTAGTTGTTTAGATAGTTTTTCAATACCTCTATATACAAACTGTTACGGTTTTAAGTGATGACGGTGAAAAAACATATTGAAAAGCAGATAAATAGGTTAGAAAAAATTTAGTCGAGTCGTATTAAAAAGCTATATTTCCAAGATATAACATTGTACTCTACCAATAACTGGCAATTATTTCATTTTTTCAATAGTTCTAGTATCTAAGTTTTTATCTAGATTATTTTAAAGACAGATCCATATACAGAAAAACACTGAAGAAGTCTTTGGAAAAACAGCCTGAATAATGAGTGATAACCTATTGGAGTTGTAAGTGAAACAGGGATAATGCATGAATTATTCGGGTCATCACTGTTGACAAGGATGATTTCCCCAGTGAACTCTGTTTTTTTATCTTTGGGTGCGATAACCTCAACAGAAACAGTAACTTCACCATCCTCAGGTTTGAGACCAAAACCATTATTTGGTGTAAACGCCCAATTGCCCCAATCTGGATGGGAATGTATCTCCCAGTTAAGTAATGAACCAGAGTCCCCAATGTTTTCAATGGTGAATTCCCCAGATACTGTTGCTCCAGGTTTTATATTAGCCCAATTTAATGAACCACTACATGAGAGATTTTCTTTGAGATCACCAATAACAACAATTACCTGGTTTGAAGGCAATGATTCGTTTTGATGATTGAATACCGCTGTAACATGAAAAACATAATAACCTTGTCCTAATTCTTCAACTAAATATTCAGAAGTATCAGCGTTTATTTCAGCAATCATTATATCATTCTGATAAATCCTATATTCAGTAGGCATCACCAGTGACAGCAATCCTGGATGATCCCAGGATAGGAACACATTTGTTGCATTGATTATCTCAGCGGTTAGGTTTTCAGGAGCAGCAAAATCACCGGCAAACGTTGCCAGGCACATGATCTGAGTAAGCTCGTTATAATAGCTGAAATAGATATTATTTCCATCAATGACAATGTCATTGCCAGTGTTCCAGATTGGATAATTCCCAAGTTGTTCAACGATTTCGACATTCCAGCTATTACCAAATCCCCATGCATGTTTCAGTTGACAAAGATTATGATCTAGATATGATATATGAAGAACACCATTTTGATCAATGTCAATGTGGTTATACCAGCCTCTCTTGGATTGTTGATACCCGGGGTCAATGATATAATATTGCCATACTCCGTTGTTTTTATAGGCATACCGTAAATCATAACTACTTCCCTCTATCCAGTAATAGCTGATATGAGGTTGATCATCAAAATCAAGTGTCATCGAGCTCGATGTGCTGATTCCAGACACTGTTTCATGGTGCCATGTTGAACCATCGTAGTAGTAGTAATTTCCATGGTAGAACATATGTGGATGTTCCTGAGAGTCCAGTACAATGCTAACATACCCAGAACTAGTACCGGGGAGAATGGATATCTGCCATTGATTGTTGGTTTTTGTTGCATATCGTGGACTTGATGACCCAGCAACGTCATAGATAACATGAGGAGTATTTGATGAATCAAAAGAAATACTGTTGTAATCACCAACGGTACCGCCGCTGTCAATTGTTTCAAGAGTCCATTCATCATCAAACCAGGCATACCCAAGATTTTGCTGGGTGTCGAAATAGAAAACATGAATGATTCCGGAACTATCAATAAACGCCGATGGGGCACCGTTGTGATATATAGAAGCGGGAGCTACGGTTTCGTGCTGCCATACGTCACCATCCCAATAGCTGTGGATCAGCGATTGTGACGTATAATAAAAAATATGAGGTCGTTTTTGATTATCCAAAGCAACACCGGTCCCCCGTTTCGCACTGATCTGGTTCACCGTGTAAAGCTGCCAGGACGGCGACCGCCCATTTTGAGAATCAAAGGTGTTTTCTCTTGAATTACAGGCAGGCATTAGAGGTATATCCACTATCTGGGTTTTTACTAAAAAATATTCTGAGACAATGTTCCTTTTATTTAGTTGTCCTGGATTGATCTGTGTAGCATTTGATGTCGTTATAGATATTCCGATCGTGCTTGTTATTAACAGCGTGGTCATAACTAGGCCTATCAAATAAAAAATTGATTTCTTTTTATTCCACATTTGATTATGCCTCTCTGAATTGAAAATGTAAAGTATAATTAGTTAACAAGCATATTTAAATGTTATCTTAAGATAAAAATACTCAGAAATCAAGAGGATGCAATGACAGGTTTTTCTAAAATATATTTAAAAAATGTTTTAGGAAATAGAACTAAACGTTGATTTGGGGGTAAACGGCTTTCAACCCGAAAAGTGATGCATTTTGTAAGCATAGGACTACCAAGCTAAGCAAATTAGAGAAAACAAGTAAAGAAAGTTTAGTATCACTCTTAAAAGTCGACTATTTTTTAAAATCTACATATTTTTCCATTTTCTTTTAGCCAAGTTTTTTTCTGCTTATAATCAGGCATTATATTCTCTATGTGTTTCCAGAATTTTTTTGAATGATTTGGTTCTAATAAATGAGCTAACTCATGGATACAGACATAGTCAAATACATCATCAGGGGCAAATAATAATCGTGTTGAGATATTGATATTTCCTTTTTGTGAGCAACTTCCCCAGTTTGTTTTATTATGTTTAAAGCAGATACGATTTACGGGAAGATTGAAATATTGTTGGTTGAGATGGTGGATTTTTTGTTGTAGTTCTGGGAGTTTTTTATCTGCAATGCAGCGACTTAAGAGATGGGAGATATGGTTATTTTGTTGTTCTTTTGAAAGAGTATCGGAAATATCTAGATAGATAGTATTTTCTTTAATTTTAGCAGAGCTTGTTTTCTTATTTTTTAATTGTATTTTTAGGGTATAGTATTGGTTACCAATGCGTATTTTTTCATTGTTAAAATATGTTTTTTGTAGTTGTTGTTGAAATTTTTCAGGGTTTAAACGTATTGTTTTAATAGCCCAATGTTTCATAGATTCAAGCTGATGGTGTTTTTCTTTTATGGAAAGATGCTGTGGAATTCGAATGATTATGGTTTTTTTTCGTATTGATGCTCTGACATTGGCTCTTTTCTCATAAAAGATTTTTATTGTAAAGGCATCATTGTTGATATCAATAGTTTCTTTTATCATTACCATATTCATGTCGGTTTTTTTAAAAGCAAATGAATTATTTTGATAAAAAATAGAAAAGGAAAAGCAAATTTAATTGTTACTATTCCTTGGTAAAATATCGAGCTGAAAGATCTTGGTATTGTTAATGAAGTAAATCCATTGAATTAAGTTTTTCAGAGAGATTTTGTACAGCAAGTGAAACATCTTCTGTGTTTCTTCCACCAGTGCAAACAATTTTTCCAGAGCCAAACAGCAACATAACAACTTTTGGGTCTCTTACTCTGTAGACAAGTCCTGGGAATTGTTCTGGTTCATATTCAACGTTTTCCAGGCCAAATGCGATAGCTACTTCATCAAGGTTTAACTCTCCACCAAGATCTGCTGTCGCAACCATGTTTTGAACGACAATATCAAGGTTTTTATTGACTTTAACACTTAATTTTTTTAATTTATCAGATATGATATCCACTGTTTTCCTGACATCTTCTATTGTCTTTGCTCCAGTGCAGTTTGCTTTTCCGCTTCTAAATAAAAGGGTAGCTGTTTTTGGATTACTTAATCGGTAGACAAGCCCAGGGAATTGTTCTGGTTCATATTCGGCTTCTTCTAACGATGTAGCAATAACATCTAAATCTAATTTATCTGCAAATATTGTAGATGCTACAATGTTTTCTACTTTTACCTCTATCATATTGCTTTCACCTTTTCATTATTTTTTTCTGTTATGGGATACCCTGAACTAAAAGGTCCTTTAAATACTATTTCCTTTAAAAATGTAAACAAATCAAGTTATATTGATTGTTTGATTATAACTATGAGTAAAGCATGATATTTATGATTATTTATGGTGTTAATCGCGTTCGATCACGGGGAAATAAAATACACTCGCGTATATTTTTAATATCAAGTAACTCCATCAGAAAACGTTCAATACCAAAACCAAACCCCCCATGAGGCGGCATTCCGTAACAAAAAGCTTTGAGATATTCACTAAAATCATTGGGATTGAGATTACAAGCTTCTAATCGTTTTTTAAGGATGGTTACGTCATGAACACGTTGACTACCTGAAGCAATTTCCACTCCTTTGCATTCAAGATCAAATCCTCGCGAATATTTTTCACCGTCAGGCATGGTATAAAACGGTTTTGACTCAAGAGGATATTTTGTTATGAAATAAAAATCCTTTTTGTTTTCTTTCATGAGTTCCCCCAGCAGTTTTTCTTCTTCTGCTCCAAGATCCTGCCCCCACTCAATAGATAATTGATTCTTTTGGAGTTTTTCAATAACTTGATCATAAGTAATACGGCTAAAGGGAAGTTTTGGTATAGTAATTGTTTTATGTAATATATCAAGTTCTTTTTCACATTCACCTGCACGTTTCCACATCTCATAAACGAGATGTTCTAAAACATTCATGACATCCTCTTCGCTAGAAATAAAAGCCATTTCCAAATCAACAGCTGTTGATTCATTTAAATGACGACGAGTATTATGTTGCTCCGCCCTGAAATACCATGCTATCTCATAGACTTTATCAAGACCAGTCGCCATAAGGGTCTGTTTATAGAGCTGAGGAGACTGCGCAAGAAACGCCTCTTTTTCAAAATATTGAAGTTTAAAAACCTCCGTTCCTCCTTCTGATGAAGTTGGAATAATATTTGGTGTATGAACCTCAATAAAATCATGAGATCGAAGATAGTGATGCACTGCATCAATCACAGCATTTCGTATTGTAAATATCGCTTGAACCTCTTGTTTTCTGATATCAAGAAATCTGTTATCAAGACGTGTATCAAAATCTGCTTCAACTTTATCAACAATTCCGAGAGGAAGGGGAGCATTTGCAATAGATAAAACTAAAACCTTCTCCGGCAATATCTCATATCCATTTCTTACTTTTTCATTTTCTTGACATAAACCGGTAACTGATATCACTGATTCTCTGGATAAACGAGTAAGTTGTTCAAACAATTCAGGAATAATTTTTTTTAGAAGAGTAATCTGAACAGTACCAGTTTTATCACGAAGAATTATAAAAGCAATGGATCCTAGATTTCGAATATCTTCGATCCAACCGGCAACTGTAAGTGTTTTGTTATACTGATTTTTTGTGATTTGTTTGATATAATACTCTCTAAGCATATCTTCACCCATATTCAAACATAGAATTTAGTCTTTTTGACATAAACTTAAGCACTTCTGCAAGGTTTACTTTATTATCCCATCTGTTAATTATCATTTGTAGCTCAGCAGGTGACTTATCTCGTAATTTTTTTACCCACTCTTCAATAGTTGGAACGGCTCGTACCACATTATCAACAATTGTGATATGTGCATTTATTGCAGTACGCGATAAAGGATTAAGATCTATTGCGATAACAGTTTTTCCCATGGTAACTAATGCTTGGCATCGATCACCATCCTCAAGAGAGACAACAACAGTATCCGCACTATATATTCCTTCATATTCACATAATGATCGATCATGAGAAAGATCAGGTATTTTTTTATCTGCATGTGCCCCATACACCTTTTCTGCACCGGCATCATATAATTTATTAATGATTGATTTAATTCTCTGAGGATTTCTATGAAAGAGATTTACTTCAATTTTTGCTGGAATACTTAAAGCTAAACTAATAGATTCCTTGGCAGCTAACGCAGCAACATTTCCATTTATTGACAAAACAGGTTTTTTTGCAATAAGTAATTGTGCTGCTGCTGTCTTGGCAGCTAATGAGGCAACATCAATGGTTTTTTCACCAAGAAGATAATCAAAAGCTTCTCCTCGCCCGTGAGCAATAAGGCCAGTTTGATGAACAATTCCTTCATTCATTGCTTTAACGATTTTTTCGCGAGTCATCAATGAAAGATAACGAGGATGGTTTTTAGGTATAGAACTCATAGCAATATAAAATCACAACATTATGCTATTTTTAAATATTGTTTAAAACTCCAAAATATGGAAAAAAGAAAAAAAAGAAGAAACACATTGTTATCCATACATACTTGGCTGTGGTATAGGTGCTGCTCCTGATGTCATTGGTTTTGCCTGTTTATGGAATTTTTGAAGTTGTTTTTCAATTCGTTCTGCTTCATCATATAATGGACCTACATTTATCTCAACACCAATAACATTTCCAATAACATTAATAGCTGAAGCTGCAGCCCGAGCATCTGGGTAATTTGGGTGGGCTTCAGAAAGTATTGAGATGACATCTATATTTTCTTGTTTTCCGAGATTGAGTAAAACACCTGAAACACCAGCAATGATGCCGTTTTTAAATTGATGAATATTTTTTACTTGAAGCATATTTCTAGCATTTTCTGTTGAACCAATCGCATAGGCATCTACTGCACTTTCGTCTTCACAAGATTTTCCTTCAACAACCATTCCCTCAGGGGAGATAACAAGTTTACATTTTTTTTGTTTGACCCAGTTTAAGATTGTAGTTGATAATGGATTGATAAGGTTTGGTTTTGGTTTAAATTCCGAGACAAAGACAACGATTTTTTGTCCACTATCAATTGTTCCCCCATAGATTCGCACCGGAGATAACGGTTCACCTGTATGAACCACCGACAGAGTTGGGAATTGTGACGAATTTAATGCCCCGATTTGTTCTAATCCTAAAGCATCGATTAAATAATTTGCGACAATAGTACTTACAAGGCCTATAGAGGGGAACCCTGCAATAACGGTTGCATTTTCAAGGTCTGTTTGCTTAAAATCAATTATTTCAACATCTTCCACTTGCATCACCATCAAGCATACCAGAATATACATACTAGCATTTAAAATTAATTGGCGATAAATTGTTTATTCTCATCCTTTAACTACTCCTAAAGGGACAAGTTTGGCGACTTTCAGTGATATACCTGCCCCATGGGCTACATTCACCACTTCTGTAATATTTTTATACGCTCCTGGTGCTTCTTCTGCCATTACTTTCCAACTAGCAGGATGTGCATAGATTCCTTTTTGCCTTAATACTTGTTGTATTTGTTCCCCTCGCCATTGTCTTACAGCTTGATGCCGTGACATTACCCGTCCAGCACCATGACATGTACTTCCAAATGTTTCCTCTGCCTGTTTTGTCCCTTTGAGAACATAGCTTTCAGTTCCCATATCACCAGGTATAAGAACGGGTTGTCCGATATGTTGATATTCATTAGGTAGTCCGGTTTTATCTGGACCAAATGACCGTGTTGCTCCTTTTCGATGAACAACAAGATTTCTCTTTTTTCCATCAACGATATGTTCTTCTATTTTTGCAATGTTATGGCATACATCATAGACGATATTCATGTCTAAATCAGTAGCAGATTGTTGTAAAACTTTCTCAAATGATTCTCTAATCCAATGAACGATCATCTGTCTATTACACCATGCAAAATTTGCCGCACAAGCCATTGCTTTCATATAATTTTGTCCTTCTGTAGAGTTAATTGGTGCGCAGGCTAATTGTCTATCAGGTAGAGTTATATTGTATTTTTTTACAGCTTGTTCAAACAGTTTTAGATGATCAGTACATACTTGATGTCCAAATCCCCTTGATCCAGTGTGAATCATTATCATAATTTGTTCTGTTTCTTGTATACCAAATGTTTTTGCTGCTTCAGAATCATAGATCTCTGCGACTTTTTGGATTTCTAAAAAATGGTTTCCTGCGCCTAATGATCCAAGTTGTGATGTTCCACGTTGTTTTGCTTTTTCAGATACTTTGGAAGGATCAGCTTGTTTAAGACACCCGTTTTCCTCTAAAAAATTGGTATCTTTCTGCCATCCATAGCCATTTGTTACTGCCCATTGAGCACCAATTTGTAAGACTTCATTAAGTTGGTTTTTTTGGAGATGTACTTTAGCTTTTGATCCTAAGCCAGAGGGAACATTGGTAAACATTTCATCTATAAGGCGTTTTATTGTTTTATGATCTATGTCATTGAATCTTAGATTAGTACTCATCAATCTGACGCCACAGTTGATATCAAATCCAACTCCACCCGGCGAAATTACTCCTTCTTCTGCATTAGTAGCGGCAACTCCACCAATAGGAAATCCATAACCCCAGTGAATATCAGGCATTACAAGAGACTTTCCCACAATCCCTGGTAACATGGCGACATTTGCAGCTTGCTCTGGTGCATTGTCTTTTCGTATCGATTGGATCATGTTTGAATTAGCATAGATAACTGCTGAGGTTTTCATTAAAAGATTGTTATTCTCTCCCTTATAGGTCGAAGGTATTTCATAACGATATTCATCAATTTTTTCTAAAGGTCCATTCCAATTCATGGGTAATCTAAATAAAGATAATAAAAAGTAGTATTAAAAAATATTTAATGAATTATCCTAAGTTTTTTTTAAATACGGAAGTCCTGTTTTTTTATCTATTCTAACTTCATAACCCTCAGGAAGTTTAACAGGTTTGCCTATATCAGGAATAGTTTTTGAAAAGAAATGAATAGGTTTTTTTCTGCCTGTTGCCGTTCGTACTTCCTTTTTATAGAGTACAAATTCACCATAGGTATACGCTGCTTCTGCAATAGGTTTACTTTCGTCTTTTTCATCTATTGGAAATGACTCCCATTCATATGACTCATCCCCTATAATGGTATTAGATGAGGAATTCTGAATTTCTTGTTCCTCTTCAGGTTTCTTCTTAGTCTTTTTAGTCTTCTTTTTTTTAGGTTTCTTTTTATCTTTAACTTTAAATTTTTTCCTGTCCACATGAGGAGATTGCTCTTCAGGTTCTTTTTGTTCACCAGCTAGAGAATCATCAATTTTTGTAAAAGTTTTTTTATCTTCTATTACCTCTGTAGATTGAATATCTGCCCCCTCAGCAATATCTTCTGAAAAATCTGCTAACTCTTCATCATCAACACCAATATCAGGTTCTTTTGTCTTTATTTCTTTTTGTTTTCTTTTTTGTTTTAAAAGATTCCGTTCTTTTTGTTTTCTTTCTTTCTCCTGGAGTCTCCTCATTTTCTTTTCTTTTTTCAATTCCTGTTTTTCTTCTTTGAGTAATTGTTTTTTTGTTTTCCGGTCTTGAATTTGTTCATTATCTTGTGAAATTTTTTCAGAAGAAGAAGGTATAGCGTATTCCTCTTTTTTTCCTCTTTGAATAGAGTCTTGGTCTTGTGGTGATTTTTCAGTTAAAAATTCATTGATATAAATTTCTTCTTTCCTCTTAGAATAAGTTGTAGGTTCATCTTTGTCTTTGTAAAGATCAGTTTTTGAGGATTCTGGAATTGTTTTCTCAGATTCTTTTGTTTGTTCCTCGTCTTGTTGATCTTTTTCCTCCTCATCGCTTGTTTCATCAATTGGTTGCCATTCTGTAATTTCTTCTTCTTTCTCTTGTTGTTCATCTTTTAAGGATTGTTCTTCAGCCGTTATCTTAAGGTCTATATCTTCAACTGGTTCTTTTATGGATTCTTGATTGTTATTACTTTCAGTTTCCTGTCGATCATGATCATCAATTGGTTGCCATTCAACAATCTCCTCTTGTGTTTCACCGGTTGTTTTTTTTATGATTTGTTCTTCAGATGTAGTATCATCAGTTTTGTCTTTTATTGATTTTTGTAATTGATGGTTTTTTTGTTGTTCATCTAATGCTTTATCAGTATCCATTTGGTTTTGAGGTATTTCTTCTTTGCTCTGGATTTGTTCAGGTTTCTTATCAACAGACTTAATTTGTAAAAATTCTGGTAAAGATTTATCAGATACTTTTTTTTCATCAGATGTACTATCTTTTTCTTCAGAGGATTGTTCTTCAACAGATTGCCATAGGGGGAAATCCTCATGGTTTGTCGGTTCTTCTTTTATAGTTCCAGGATGTTGCTGTTGGTTTGAAAAATAAATTAATTCTTTTTTTTCTTTGGATGGTTTTTCATCAATTTTTTGTTTTACCTCTAAAAATTCTGAGACAGGGACATCGACTTTTTCAATTTCAATAAGATCCTCTTTTTCTAATAATTCTTGAATGTTTTTTAATTCAGGTTCTGAAATTTTTTCTTCAATCTTTTCCTCTTTTTGTTCTTCTCTTTTTTCATCTTGTTTTTGTGTCACTGTTGGTTGAATATCAGGTTTTTTTTCTTTTTCTTGAGGTGCTTCATAAATATCAACTTGTGGTTTTAATAGATCGGGATTCTGCTTATATTGCGAAGCTATTTTGGATTTTTTGTGAATATTTGAAGAATCAGAAGCTAAACGCAAACGGAGTGATTCTAACTGGCTATCATTTTTTCCAACATTTTCCTTTGTTTTTGGATCAAAAGGATTATCAAGAATCTTATGCAATTTCTCGATATCTTCATCCTTATGTTTTTTTTTTGATGCCATATTATCATAAACCAATACCTTTATTAGAAGGCATTTTTATTAATAAAGATTGTTTAATTATTAATAAACCTTCCTTTTTTATTTTATTTGGTTTATTTGTTGACAGATTATGTAATGATTGAAGTTAAAAAGTTTATTAAACTGCTATTGTATTATTTGTTTTTTGATACAAATGAGCCTAAAGAATAAGGATGTTATCTCGGTTAAAGATTTTTCAAAAAAAGAAATCAATGAGATTTTAAATTATTCAAAAAAAATGTTGCCTTATGCAAAAGGTGAAAAACATCTCAATATCTTAGAGGGTAAAATAATATCAACACTGTTTTTTGAGCCAAGTACTCGAACCCGATTAAGTTTTGAAAGTGCAGCTCATCGTTTAGGATGTCAGATAATTGGTTTTGCAGATCCAAGTGGAACTTCACACAAAAAAGGTGAAAGTCTTGCTGATGCAATACGTATGGCTGATGCATATAGTGATGGTATAGTAATTCGTCATCCTAAAGAAGGTGCGGCACGTCTTTCCGCTGAATTTTCTGAATCTCCAATTTTTAATGCTGGTGATGGCGCAGGGCAACATCCGACTCAGTGTTTGTTAGATCTTTTTACTATTCAAATGGAGAAAAAAAAGATACAGGGTAATAAAGTTGTTCTTGTCGGTGATTTAAAATATGGAAGAACGGTGCATTCTCTTGCTTATGCATTGTCATTATTTGGTGCAGAATTAACATTTGTTTCACCACAGGGATTAAAGATGCCCAAAGAAGTTATTGCTGAATGCAATGGTTTTGGTGTTGATCCTACGAGTACTTCAAATCTTGAAAATGCTATTAAGGATGCCGATGTATTATATGTGACAAGGATACAAAAAGAACGTTTTCCTGATGCTGAAGAATATAACAAAGTAGTTGGATCGTATAAAATTGATATTGATTTGTTAAAAAATGCAAAAGAGGATTTAGTTGTCATGCATCCATTACCCCGTGTTGTTGAGATTGACCCCCAGGTTGATAAAACAAATCATGCATTATATTTTAAACAAGCATTTAATGGCGTTCCTGTTCGGATGGCGCTTTTATCACTAATATTAGGAGGGAGGAAGATATGAAGGAGCTGAGAGTAACACCCATTAAAAATGGAACGGTGATTGATCATATTCCCCCGGGGTTTGCATTAAAGGTACTGCATGTATTACAATTACCCCAGTCAACATCTTCTACTATTAGTATTGCTATGAATGTTCGAAGTAAAATGGGTAAAAAAGATATTGTAAAAATTGAGAATAAAGAGTTAGATACAAGGGAAGTTAATAAAATATCCTTAATCGCTCCTAAAGCAACTATTAATATTATTAGAAAATATGAGGTATTTCAAAAACATCGAGTTCAACTTTCTGATGAAGTTATTGGTATTGTTAAATGCTCTAATCCTACGTGTATATCCAATGACAGGGAGCCAGTTGAGAGTAGATTTATTATTTCAAAAAAGGATCCTCTTCAAATTAAATGTTATTATTGCGAACGTGAAACTGAGGATATTGCAGAAAGAATTATTTGAGTTCTTGAAGAACCTCTTTTGCTCGATCAAGTTTTATCTTGTTTTCTTTTACTATTTGTTCTGCGACTTTATCGATGAGTTCACCTGTTGCACCTGCCATAACTGCGATGTTTTTTGCATGAAGAGACATATGACCTTTTTGTATTCCAACAGTTGAAAGAGCAAAGACTGCAGCGAAATTTTGTGCAAGCCCAAGGCTTGCAATAATCTCAGCAAGTTCTTGCGCTGTTGTTATACCAAGTATTTTTTTAGATAAAATTGCTTTTGGATGGATATTTCCTGCTCCGCCAATAATACCAACGGCCAGGGGGATTTCAATTTCTCCGACAAGATTTCCTTTTGAATCTTTGTAGTATGATGTAAGTGATGTGTATTGTCCATTTCTTGCAGCATAGGCATGAGCTCCTGCTTCAATGGCTCTGAAATCGTTTCCTGTGGCAATAATAAGTGAATCAATACCATTCATTATTCCTTTGTTATGGGTAGCTGCTCGGTAGGGATCAATAGCTGCTAGTATATAGGATTCAAGAAATGCGTCAACAACATGTTCGCCTCCCATTTTTTCTTTATCAAAGACTGCTTTTGCTTTTACTATCCTTTTATCAGCAAGGTTTGATAATATCTTAAGTCGTACCTTCCCCTGGGTTATCTCTTCAAGCATTGGTGCAAGGGCTTCGCACATGGTGTTAACTGCATTTGCCCCCATTGCATCTCTAACATCAACAACAAGATGAGTAACAATCATTTTTCCTAGAGGACTATCAAGAATTCGTACTTCGATATCTTTTGCTCCACCACCAAAATCTACTAATACTTTATCCTGGGCATTAGCAAGATCAAGTAATTTTTTTTTATGATCCATTATTTGTTGTGCTGCATAAATAACATCCTTGACGTGTAATGTTTGTATCTGTCCAATCATAAGTGGTTGAGAGCATTCAGTAGTAAAACCTCCGTGAATACGTGCTATTTTTGCTGCATTACTTGCTGCGGCAACAACACTTGATTCCTCAGTAACCATTGGTATTAAGTACTCTTTGTTATTTATTTGAAAATTTACGGCTATTCCTAATGGGAGTTCGAAAAGACCGATAACATTTTCTATCATCCGATCAGCAGTTTTTATATCAAGTGATGAGGTAAAAAAATTTTTCTCTTCATCTGATAATTTTGAGAAATTTTTGACAAATTCAATACGTTCTTCTATAGATTTTTTATAGAAACCTGAAATTTGAGATGTTTTTTTATCTTCACTACTCATACAGTATCACTCCTTTATTTTACCAAGGATTACCTAATCATTTTTATATTTGTTTATTAAAAGTTTTTTTACTCTGTTGTTATCTGAAGTTAGGGTATATATTCTCTTGTCTTTACTGCCAATCCATGAGTAAATGACAGCATTTCAATTCTATTGAGAAGACACCGCCCCACCCCTATTAAAACATCTGATTCATCAACAATGAGGCATTCATCAAGAGGAACTAATTCAGGGTCACATTCAACTACAAATTTTGCAAATACACTTTTACCATCTTTAATGAAGGGGACAGTATCATGGTGAACAACTACACGCAATTGTGGAGGTTTAAAAAAAGAATGTAACATTTTTCCTCCCTCAAGCTTTAATGTAAAGAAACCATCGCTGGCTCTTAACGAAAGGATATGGTTGTTATTACATAAGATATTACGGATTTTTCCTGTGTTTTTTGATTTTATTAATTTGATATCACCGGTAAATAATGCTTGTGATGCATGTTTTCCAAATTGTATATCTGCAACTGCAGAAATTTTGTGCATATCAAGAGCAGATGTTTTATCAGTATCTTTTGAGGGTATTATTTTTTCTTTATTATCCCAGTAAATAGTTCTTTGTTTTTTTAGATAATTTGTAAGTAGTTTTTTTGCAATTTTTTTTGTTTCACTGTCAATATCTTGGGGTATAACTGATTGTGCAATTGGATACATATCATCAAGCTCTATTGGTATAGGCCCTAAGGGAGAATCTACGATTATGTTACTATTTTCATTTCGTAGCAGTACATCTATCTGTTTTGAATAATATGTCGAGTATGGTTTTTTTCCCTCAGGTAAAACAATTGTTGTTTCAGAGTTTTTTACATATCTGTTTTTAATTCTTGTATGCAGCCTATGTATGAGTGGTCTATGAATAGTATGACTACCTGTATAAAATAATGCTTTTTTTTTGCTTAAGGGTTCAAATTGATTTAACCAATTTTTATTTTCTTTTGTTCTGAGCTGTTTTAATGATTCAAGTAAATAGGGATTATGATATGCTCTTCGTTCAACAAGTTCCCATAGTGATCCTTGATGTATTGCTGTTCTAATTTTTTTTATCTCAGCAAAACTTACATAGAGGTTATGTTTTGCTATGAGTACTATTGCTTCTTTTTTTTCCAAAGTTTTAAGCTCAGATGCACTAGTTTTTGAGCATATCGGACAGCAGCAAGGAAGCTCAGAGACATCATCTAATCTTTCAGTACCCCATGAAAAAATCATTCTATTATCATTTGCATATTTTATATATGCTGAGGAATCAAAAAAATCACATCCTAATGCCACAGCTAATGGAAAAATCAATGGATGACCTGCTCCAAAAAGATGAACAGGTTTTGATGGATTAAGACCCTTTTTTGATGCAAGAATACATGAGATAAGATCTGTATATCTTTGGTTTTCCATGAGGGGGACAACCCCGCCTATTGGGAAAAAGTCGGCATCAATTGTACTTAACTGTTGAGCACATTTTTTTCTGAGATGTGGATAGATAGATCCTTGAACAGTACATGCAAGTAACATGTCTCCTTTGTATTGAATGCTTTTTTTTGCTCGTTTTATCGTTTCATCAACAGATTGTTCTGCTTGTTTTTTAGTTTGATCTGGTGTGCTAAAAATATCGAGTATAGTTCCAATATCACTTCCAATTTCTTTTTGGAATGTAACAATTTCAATAGGATCAATGTTAATATCTCCATAGACATAAGATTGAAATGTTCCAGAATCAGTCATTATTGTTCCATCAAAATCTATGAGTTTATGAACACCATGAGTTACTGCTTTTTCTCTTAGTTGTTTGTTTTTGTTTATAATATAAGAATTTGTGATGAGTATTTCTATACCAAAAAGTTTTTTCATCTCCTTTGGTGTAATCACCATGTTGTTGGGATTAATGACCGGGAGAAGATTTGGGGTGGTTACTGTGCCGTGCTTTGTTTGAAATCGACAGATTCTTGCTGCCGCATCTCGTTCTTTTATTTCAAAGGTCATTTTAAGGGGATATCTCTATGCATTATTTAGTTTTTAGTTGTACAAAAATAATTGGGTTTATTGATATTTGATAGTGTATGAAAATTTTATCGTATTTAAATCTATTTATTTTCTTTACACGTTTACAAAGTTAATGTTTAGTAGTAATTACGATCCTATTTGTACTGGGTTAATTATTCGTTTGAGTGTAGCTATTGCTGATAGTGATGCCATATAGCTTGATCCTGGGTTATTGGGGTTGGGCATATTTTCTATTTCTACTCGTATTCGTCCAAAATCTCCATGAGCAAGTATCTTATGACTTATTCTTGTTACAACAGGATCAGCAACAATTTCCACCTTTGTTTGGTCAAACCCTTTTCCAGCAAGAGAGATACTTGCCGCTACATTAATATTTGCTGGAAATTGTTTTACTGCTTCTCTGGCATTTCCCTTAAAAAGTACGGTTCGTTCATTGACATCTTTTCCAAATGATTCAGGTGGTTTGGTGGTTACAAGAGTTACCTCATGAAGTTGCGCATTTTTTGCTGATATAATTCCATCAATTCCACACACCGCACCAGATGGTATGTATATCTTACAATTTTTTTCACGAGCAATCTGTATAATTTTTTGTTGAAAATCATCTTCAAATAATGCTCCCACACTCATAAGAATTAAATCTTTTCCCGCAGAGAGAATTTGTTCAGCATAGGTAGTAACAGCTTCATGTGATGCTCCTTCAAATACGATGTCCACGTCTGATAAAAAATCACTAACATTTTTTATTGATCCTTTTCTAATTTTCTCGTTAAGAATTTTTGAGGCTTTTTTGTTTATATCAAAAAGATATATTTTTTTGATGTCTTCTATTGCATCAGCAGCAATTCCTACATCTGTGCCAATTGCCCCACACCCTATTATGCCAAGATTCATAAAAATAACCGAAACCTTAATAGTATTAATTTGTATAAAAAGCATTGCTATGGACGATATAGATTTTTATCTAAAAGAAGATCTTGGTCAACAGGGAGATGTAACATCAGATTCTCTTTTTATAAAAGAAAGGGCAGATGCATCAATTATAGCAAAAGAAGATTGCATTGTTGCTGGTCTTGTTGAACTTCAAAATGTTTTTAAAAAAACAGGAGCTGAAGTTGTCTTACAAGCTTGTGATGGCCAGTTTATTAAAAAAGGGTTTCTTGTGGCTCTGGTTTCTGGGCCGGCTCGTTCTGTTTTAAAGGGAGAACGGTTGGCATTAAACTTTATTGGTAGGATGAGCGGTATTGCCTCTGAAACTAAAAAAATTGTTGATATGGTTAATCTAATTAATCCAAATGTTAAGATTGCTGCAACAAGAAAAACAACACCGGGTTTTAGAAAATATGAAAAAAAGGCCGTTGTCATTGGAGGGGGGCAAGCCCATAGATCAGGGTTATTTGATGGTGTCATAATTAAGGATAATCATCTTAAATTGATAGATTCAGTTCATGATGCAGTTGAAAGTATTCGTTTAAAACATAGTTCGTTAGAAATTGAGGTTGAAGTTGAAACGTTATCTCAAGCAGTTGATGTTGCGTTACTTCCTGTTGACGTTATTATGCTTGATAATTTTTCCGCTAAAGATGCAGCAATTGCATATAAAAAGATAAAAGAGATTAATCCTAACATTCTTATTGAGATATCTGGAGGTATTACACCTTCAAATATTAAAGAGTATGCATTATGTGCCGACCGTATATCTTTAGGCCACCTGACAACTTCTATTAAGAATAAAGATTTTTCATTAGAAATTCATTGACTTTTTAAGAAATGTTTAAGAATAAAAATAACATTACAATATTGAAATAATTATATTACACTAGTTTAGAGGGATTATTATTTCGAGGATGGTGTCTTATTAATGAGGAAGATAGTTGAAGATGTAATTGCAAATGAAAAAAATCAAAAAGAAAACAATACAAAACAAAAAAATAAAGAAGTTAAGAAAACAATTGAGAAATCCATACCTGTTCAACAGAGGAAAGTCTCGCATGTTGCAGGTGTGAATAACAAAGAGTTAGAGGAAGTTCTTGCTGGTCTAACAACAACTATTAAAGTAGTTGGATGTGGTGGAGCTGGTACAAATACTATCTCAAGATGTTTTGAAGAAAATATTACAGGTGCAGAATTAATTGCTATTAATACAGACGCCCAACATCTATTATTATCAGAATCTCCTCATAAGATTTTAATTGGACGACATCTCACTCGAGGTCTTGGAGCAGGTTCCCTTCCTCAGATTGGTGAGGAAGCAGCCAGAGAAAGTGATCATGATATTCGTGAATCTCTTGTTCCAGCAGACATGGTTTTTATTACCTGTGGTCTTGGTGGAGGGACTGGTACTGGTTCTGCTCCTATTGTTGCTCAGATTGCTAAAGAAACAGGAGCACTTACTATTGGTGTTGTAACACTTCCTTTTGGTGTTGAAGGATCTATTCGAATGGAGAATGCAGAGACAGGGTTGAATAGATTACGAGATGTATGTGATACTGTTATTGTGATTCCTAACGATAAGCTGCTTGATATTGTGCCAAATCTTTCGTTAAATGCAGCGTTTAAGGTTGCTGATGAGGTACTCATGCGTTCTATTAAAGGTATTACAGAAATGATTACGATGCCAGGTCTTGTTAATCTTGATTTTGCTGATTTAAAGACAGTGATGAAACGTGGTGGTGTGGCAATGATTGGTCTTGGGGAAGCAGAAGGTGAAAATAAAGCAATTAATGCGATATCAGAGGCGTTAAACTCTCCCCTGCTCGAGGTTGATATTTCAGAAGCAACAGGTGCTCTTGTTAATGTAACAGGTGGCGATGATATGACAATATCTGAAGCTGAAAAAGTTGTCAAAGAGATTTATTCTAAGATTGATCCCAATGCTCGCATTATTTGGGGGACAACTATTGATTCTTCGTTGAAGCGAAATATTAGGGCTATGCTAGTCATTACAGGGGTTAAATCTAAGCAGATTCTTGGTCCTGCACATCGTCAACTTGAAAATGGGCAAATGGGCATTGATGTTGTAAGTTAAGAGGTTATTGCTGTGTTTATAGTTGAAATACAATACTTGTGATATCATCTTTGCTGTTGTTTTCTCTTGCCTTTTTAGTGAGAAGAGTGCATATGCTACGAAGTGGTTTTTGGCGAATAGTGGTTATGATTTCGTTATCTGAAACGTAATCATGTAATCCATCTGAGCAGAGGAAAAGAATTGATCCTTGAAGGTTTTTTGTCTCTTGAGTGATAGTGATATCTGTTGTGATTCCTAATGCTTGTTTAAGTCGATTTCGTTCGGGATGATGATGTGCTTGATCGTCAGTTAGTATGCCTAGATCAACTAGATCTTGGACAAGAGTGTGATCTTTTGTTTTCCAGATAGTTTTATTTATGATATATGCTCTTGTATCTCCAACATGTGATATATTGACGTTTTTTGTTTTAATATCTATGAGGCATGCTAAAAGAGTGGTTGCCATTTGTTGTTTTTTTATGTTGATTTCTTGTGTGAGTTGTTGGTTTACTTTTTTTATTATTGAGGGAAGATCTGTTGTTTTTGTTTCTTTAGCTATTTGTAAAAAAGTTTGTATGCTATATTGACTTGCATATGCTGCATTTGGTAAACCTCCTACACCATCTGCTATTGTTAAAATAATTGTCGAATCGTTTTGTTGTATGCTATATGAATCCTGATTTGGTTCTGTTCCTTTCGGTTCAGAATATGAATAATAATGCATAATTTGTTTTGTTATTTAGCAAAGGTTTTTTCAATTTCTTGTTGGTTTTCTTTATTTATACTAGTGCAATATGAGTGAAGTTCAAAATATGCTATTAACATTTTTGAATAGCGTTGTTTCCAAAGTATTGTTTCTTTTTTTAATTGTTTAATTTGTTGGTTTTGTTTTTTTTGCATGCATGTACCATCCCAATTAATGGTTTTTATCAGCGGTTCATGTATTATATATTTTTTCACTATACTCTATAGGAGGGTATTGTGATATATATACCCTCATTTTGATGTGTTTTTGTATTTCTTGTTTTTTGATTTTTTTGAGGAGAGAGGAGGAAAGGAGGAGAGGAGAGGGTGAATATGCTTGTTGTATGTGATAGAGTTGTTTATTTATTATTCTTTCAAATTCAAGGGTGTGTGTATTTTATTTTGTCTTTAGATATCATTCCGTAATTGTCGGTAACAGTCAGTTCTATGTCATATTCACCGCTTGTGAAATTGTATGTTATTTTTGATCCGTTTTTTTCTTCTGGAATTCCTGAGTGATTTATCTGCCATTGCCATTGTAAAATGTATCCATTTTCTGATAGGGTAAACGATTTTGTTCCGTCACATATTGGTGGTGTTAAAGCCATATCTAGTTGTATGATGGCAACAGGTGGATGAAATGTTTTTGAAAAATCTTTTGTTAATGT
>JAWOGM010000039.1:0-62023 GCA_046496795.1 Thermoplasmatota archaeon | reverse complement strand
TAATGAGTGATGTCTATCGGTTTTATACAGGTGTTCAGAGTAAGATTGTGAATACTGGTTCGACGAATATATCTGGTTATTTGTTGTTGCAGGTTCAGTTCCTTGATGTCTCTGGTACTCCTGAGTGGGTTGTTGATAATGATACTGTTAATGAAACAACTCCGAGGACAATTGATGTTGGTTGTCAGCTTGGTCTTGACACCATCTTCAATGATCTTGTACGTACCGATGATCTGGTTAATGGTGATGGTACGTATCGTGTTTATGCAGCATTCCGTGATGAGTATGGTGATGTACTGATGTGTAATGATGAGTCTTTGTTGGAGGCATGGTGGGAGTTTGAGCTAGACACAACATAACAATTTTATATCAGGTTTCTAGCCTGATTCCATTTTTTTTCAATATCTATTCGCCAAATCTATGTATAGCTAGTATTTTATTGGTTATAAAAATTAAAGATTAGGGGGTTGAATTCCAGATTTTTATATTTTTTTATCTATAGGATATTTTCAATATCTAAAAGGTGTTTGGCTATTTTCTCTCCTTTTTCTGTAAGCCATATATATCGTCGACCACCAAATTTACTTTCTTGCTCATCTTTGATTAATCCTTGATTCTTTAACTCAAGCAATCTCATATTCAGTGTTGACATACTTCCTTTACCAAGATCTTCATGAAGCTTGGTTAAATACATTTTTCCTTTATGTTTAGTAAGTAAAATCAAGATGTCAGTTGATCCTGCTTTTTCAAGGATTTCCATTTTACTCATTACGTACTGTATCTAAATAGTAAATTATAAAACTTTACATTGAAAATACAATATTACTAATAGTGTAATGTAGTAAAGTATTTATACTCCTATAATATTACATAATACGTAAAGTGTAATTTAGGAGTTAAAACAATGGGGGACTTACCAAATATAAAGAAACAAAACAGATTAGAATGCCCCATAAAACTTAATCAAAAGGAAGCATCATTTTATGATATTTCACTACATGCTGTTTTACGACAAAGATTGTCAGAATCGACAGTAAATAAAAATCTTAGATACGCTCGATTTATGGAAATGCACACAGTCCCTGTTGATTTTAGGAATCCAAGCTATGAAAACTTTATCAAACATGTTGATTACAGAGAACAAGTTGAACATGCAGGATTTGGTGCATTGAAAGCCGAATGGCAGGCTATGAGGATGTTTCTTCGAGCATATGGAATTCCTGCATGGGATTACAAGTTACCTTATGCTCCAAGGCCACATAAAAGAATATTACCTTTTCCGGATGTTGTAAACAAGTTCTTCCATTATGAATATTCAAAGGATCCTTATGAAAACACACTGTTTCAATACTTATTTTTTCATAGTTTTATGATAGGTTGGCGTGTACCAAGTGAAATAATTGAAATGACTGTAGATGATGTAATCATTGATTCTAGGGGTAGAGGATGATAACAATTACAGAAACAAAGAAGCATAGACAGAAACGAACAATTCTTCCCGAAAAAAGTATTCTTTCGTCAAGAGTTCATAAATCATTCAAAAACTGGCTAGATGTATGGCGACCTAGAGTAGAAAACCAATATTCGGGAAATGCATTATATCTACAACCAAGTGGTAGACCATTTGAGATTAATCATTTCAGAGGCAAACTTAGTCGTTTTGGGAAGAAGATATGGCAACCTTTTCAACCCTATGATATGAGACATTGGTGTGCTATTGCTAGACTAATTAAAACAAAACGAGAAACAAAAACTTTTGATGTTCTAACGGTGAGAAACTGGTTAGGACATACTGATATTAAGACTACTCAGAACTACATCAACCATGCTGATATGTATTATAATCAGGCACCTGTGGATTGGATTGCAAATGCGATAAAACCACAAAAAGGAGGCGGTAAAAAGTAGGTAGTTTTTAAGGAGAAAAACAACAGAATAGGGTTTATACCTCTGTTCCTGAAATCTCTACAAGAAGTCAGAGCGGATCTGCCGGGATTTGAACCCGAGTTAGAGGCTCCGGAGGCCTCTGTGATATCCAGGCTACACTACAGACCCTTTATCTTTTTTTTCGAAAACAACAAATAATGTAATAGAGTTTTCTTTAAAAAAAGTATTAATCTACCGTTATACGATGTGATTAAAAAAAATTATAGTTTTTATTGTGGATCCTCCTTCTTAGTAATGATTTCTCACCAGAATATGCAGAGATGAACTTCCTAAATTTTTCTCTTTTTTAAGATATATTATAATCAATACTTACTATGCTGTCAAATATTTTTAGTATAGTACTTTATTATATTATGTATACTTATTACATTGCACGTTCATAGCAATACAATCCAATAAAAAAAAATTATTGGTTTTTATTTTGAGTTTTATCGTCTGATTGTTCTATTTTTTTTTCTTTACTTCCTTTAAACTCAGTATATCCACAAGTGCCACAATTAACCCTATCTTTATGTTCTGCTAAAAATACGCCATCGCCGCATTTGGGGCAGTTTCGTCGTAATCGAACGATTTTATCTCCTTCTACTTTAAAAATCTCTCTTTTTTTCATGATCATTCCTTCTTTTCTTCAGTTACTTGTTTTTGGTCTTCTTTCTGCTCTTCTGGCGGTGTGTCTTTTAGTTTTTCTGTATTCTCAGATGTTTTTGATTCCTCTGTTTTTTCCTCTTTCTTTGTTTCTGTTAGTGCTTTGTTTCTTTTTAGTACATATTTTTTCTCCCACTTTCCTGCTTCTTTTGGGGAGCTATATACTTTAGCATATCCGGCGGTATTAGTCATTCCAAAACTTGATTTCATATGGCTGACAATGATGGTTTCTTTTTTTACGCGTAATTTATCAGCAAGTTCGCTTCGAATTAAATCACGTTTTGGTGTTTTTTCACTTTCATGATGAACAATGAAATGAATTTCTGTTCTATTAAAAAGTGGGTTATCTGTTTTTGATTCAATTTCTATTTCCATATCTATCACATTCTGTCAAGTATCTTTTTAACTTTATCTTTTTGATCCAATGTCGGATTGACAACTATAATCCCTTTATTCGGCAATCCATATATTATTGTTGCGTCTGATGGAGCGAGATATATTGCAGCAAGTGAGGCAAGGTCCTCTTCTCCATCAATTTCAATTCTTATCGGTTTTTTATTATTTTTTTTAATTATTGATTCAAGAGTGTTCCATAGTTCATCTGTTATTGTTCCTGCAGGGTTTGTTATTTTGATTTGTTCTGTAGTAAAGCCTTTTATTGTTTCTGCAATTTTTGGATCAATTTGTTTTCGTTTATGGGTATAATCCACAACACAAATCTGTGGTGCTATATTATTGGTGATGAGAGTGTAGGTAACAATATCTCCTATTGAAATAATTTTTTTTTGTTTTTTAAGAATGGTTAAAAGTTCTTCTTCATTGACAAGAGTTCCGAATGGTTGTTTTAGGGTATCTCGTAGTTCATCGGGTAGGATTTTCATTGTTATTGTACCTTTAATGCATATTTACCGGGTTTTGTGATATTCATCTTTTTTGCAATTTGTGATCGGGCTGGATCACGAATGATGACGTATCCTCTCCATCGTTTGACGGTTTTTTCAGAACAGTAGGGACATCGGTCTTTTTCGGTGATGAGATGACAATTTTTGCATGCATTACGTGTTCTCATTTCTTTCCCTTCTTTTTAGGTTTGTTTTTTTCACTCTTTTTTACTTCTTCAGGTTTTTCTTTTAGCCATTCATGTGCTCCTAAGGCTGGTTGCCTCATTGTTAATCCAATTTTGCTTTCTCGTGCTGATAATTCGTTAAGACTAATTGCAACAATTCTTGCTCGTACGGGGTCTCCAACTTTAAGTGTTTTTTTGTTTTCTTTTCCGACTATTCGTTCGTTTTCTACATTGACATTGACGTAGTCATTCATGATTTGACTCATGTGGATTAATGCATCTAAAGGCCCGATATGGCAAAAAGCGCCAAATTCAACTATTTCACAAATTATTGCATCGGTGATTTCTTGCAGTAATGGTTTGAAGGTTAGCGCTTCAAATTCTACTTTTTGGTACATTCCTCCATCACCATGGATTACGATTCCATCTCCGATTGATTTAATATTGTTTGCAATTACAATTAAACCATGGTTTTTCTCTATTGTTCCTTCAAATGTTTTCTGAACAATTGATTGAATTGCTTCGTCTAAATTCTCACCAAACATTTCTGGTGGAACTCGTACGGTTTCATTTAGTTTGACTAAAGTATACATACTATCACTTTTAATGAATATAAAACTGAGTTGGAATGAACTTGCTCCTTAAATTCTTTTTGAATATAGAATAATTGTTTTGTTGTTTGGAGTACTTGATTGAATTGTACCCTGGTTTTTGATTAATATTTGATAATTTTTTTACTTCATTCTGAGTAGGGAGAAGATTTATAAAATATCCGCTATTCCACTTGTTGTAATACGTGTCTGTAAATCTAAACAGAATTGCGAGTATAAAAGACCTGTTATAAGGAGAAAAAAACAATGGTTGAATTCAAAGTTGTTGTTAACGATACAAAAAAGGGAACATCACATAATATTGTAGTGAGTGGTCATCATGCAAATTCTCTGATTGGTAAAAAAATACATGATGAAGTTGATGGTATTTTTGTTTCCCTACCAGGGTATAAATTGCAGATTACTGGAGGGACTGATAAAAATGGTTTTCCAATGAGAAAGGATTTACCGGGGACAACACGAAAAAGACTTTTATTAAGTAACAGTCTTGGTTTTCATGCAAAGGAAAATGGGTTACGGAAAAAGAAATCAGTTCGTGGTAATAGTATTAATCAGGATGTTGTTCAAATTAACATGAAGGTTATTAAGCATAGTTCAAAGACAATTGAGGATATTTTAAAAGCGGATAAGGCAGCTGGGGATGAATCAAAACAGGGAGATGTGAAAGAGGATAAATAATGAGTTTTTCAAAACCACCTGAAATTAATATTGGGATGATTGGCCATGTTGATCATGGTAAGACAACGTTAACTCAACGGTTGACAGGCAAATGGACTGATGAACATTCCGAGGAGTTAAAACGAGGTATATCGATACGTCTTGGATATGCAGATGTTGCATTGTATAAATGTTCAACCTGTGATGATCCTGGTTGTTATTCTGTTCATGAGAAATGTGGTATCTGTGGTGGTTCTTGTGAGCTTTTACGTGTTATCTCTATTGTTGATGCTCCAGGGCATGAAACACTGATGGCAACCATGCTTTCGGGTGCTGCGCTTATGGATGGTGCTATTCTTGTAATTGCAGCAAATGAAAAATGCCCTCAGCCTCAAACAAGAGAGCATTTAATGGCTTTGGAGATTGCCGGAATACAAAAAATTATAATTGTTCAGAATAAAATTGATCTTGTTTCTGAGCAAGATGCTGTTAAAAATTATGAGCAGATTTCTGGTTTTGTAAAGGGTACGTGTGCTGAAAATGCTCCAATTATTCCTGTGAGTGCTCATCACGATATGAATATTGACTTTTTAATTAAGACGTTGCAGGAATATATTCCAACACCTGTGCGGGATAGTTCTAAGCCACCGCTTATGTATATAGCTCGAAGTTTTGATATTAATAAACCAGGGGCTAGACCATCTCAACTGCAGGGTGGTGTTATAGGTGGTTCGTTGATGCAGGGTGTCTTGAAAAAAGGAGAGCAAATAATGATTTCTCCTGGAAGACGAATCGAGGTGGATGGGAAACAAGTTATTGAACCAATTGTAACAAAAATTAATTCTTTTTTTACTGGTGGTATATCTACCGAAATTGCTAATGCTGGTGGTCTTATTGCTATTGGTACGGAGCTTGATCCTGCTCAAGTTAAATCAGATTCGTTTTCAGGTAAAATTGTTGGTAGACCCGGGGAAATTCCGCCAGTGATGGATAGTTTTGATTTATCGATTTGTTTGTTGAAACGAGTAGTGGGAACAATTGAAGAGAAAAATGTTGACCCGCTAAAGACCAATGAACCTCTTATGCTTACTGTTGGAACTGCTACAACTGTAGGGATTATAACAGAGTTGCGGGAAGATATTATCCGGGTGAAATTGAAATTATCGGTTTGTGCGTTAGAGGGTCAGCGTATTGCGGTAAGTAGAAGAATTGAAGGAAAATGGCATCTCATTGGTTATGGAGAGATATCATACATAAAATAATACTTCTTGATACTAGTTCAATTTTGAGTTGTTTTGAATTTTCTATAGATTTAGAAGGGGAACTGAGACGGCTGTTGGGATCATATACCGTGATGATCCCCTCATCTGTTATTAAAGAACTTGAGGTTTTATCTAATAAAGGGGATGGTGTCAAATCAAGAAATGCAAAGGCATCTTTGTTATTTATTAAAAAATATGACGTTATTGATGTTGAAGAGAAAAATACTGATGATTCATTGATTTTTTTATCAAAAAAAATTGATGCAATTGTAGTAACCAATGATAACATGTTAAGAAAAAGACTGAAAGACAAGAGACAAAGAGTTATTTTTTTACGATCAAAAAAACAGTTAGAGATAGATTAGTATTCATTTTTTCATTTTTATAATTTTTTTATACAAAGAAAACAGTTATAATTTAGTAACAGTTTAGGAATCTGTTCTGTTATGGCGTTTGAAAAAGGATATATCCATATTTACACTGGAAATGGAAAAGGTAAGACAACTGCGGCAATTGGTCTGGGTGTTCGATCAGTTGGAGATGGGTTGCTGGTGTATATGATTCAATTCATGAAGGGAAGGCGGTATAGTGAGATTGATGCGCTTGAGCACATGGGTAATTTCACTGTTGTTCAATTTGGTAGAGATGAATTTGTCTCTAAAAAAAATCCTGAACAAATCGATATTGATCTCGCTCGAGAAGGATTTGAACACGCTAAAACAATTATTCAGAGTGGAAAGTACTCTGTTGTGATTTTAGATGAGATAAATGTTGCTGTTGATTATGGTTTAATTCCTCTAGAGGAAGTTATTGAACTTATGAAAACAAAACCGTCAACTGTTGAGTTAGTATTGACGGGGAGATATGCACATCCTGAGATGGTTAGATATGCTGATTTGGTAAGCGAATTATTAGAAATTAAACATCCTTATCAAGCTGGAATAGAAAGCAGAAAGGGAATTGATTGGTAGGTAATGGGGGGATTGTAATTGAAACATCAGATTGATAAAGATGAAATAAGCAAACGAAAACAAGAATGGAAAAAAATGGTGTATTCTGAATATATTAAAAATCATCCTGAGAGAAAAAAAGAATTTAAAAATCTCTCAAACACCTCTATTGCTCCTCTTTATACGCCAGATGATATAAAAAAAATTGATTATCTTAAAGAGAGGGGATTTCCCGGAAAGTATCCTTTCCTGAGAGGTGTTCATGCTACCATGTATCGGGGTCGGTTGTGGACGATGCGCCAATTTGCTGGTTTTGGTAGTGCAGAAGAAACAAATCATCGCTATAAATATTTGCTTAAGCATGGTGAGACAGGATTGAGTGTTGCTTTTGATTATCCAACGTTGTATGGCTATGATACTGATCATCCATTATCTCGCGGTGAGTTTGGAAAATGTGGTGTTGCTATCTCTTCCTTACAGGATATGGAAATGTTGTTTAAGGATATTCCTATTGAGAAGGTTACAACATCGATGACAATTAATGGTCCTGCAGCTGTTGTCTGGGCGTTTTATATTGCTAATGCAGAAAAGAGAGGGATAGATAGGGATGTTATTGGTGGTACGATTCAAAATGATATTTTAAAAGAATATATCGCACAGAAAAGCTATATTTTTCCCCCTGAGCCCTCAATGAGATTAATAGTTGATACATTTGAATACGGCTCAAAATATGTCCCTCGTTGGAATACAATTAGTATATCTGGTTATCATATCCGTGAGGCAGGATCCACTGCTGTTCAGGAACTTGCATTTACTTTAGGGGATGGTATTGAATATGTTAAATGGGCGCTTAAGCGTGGTCTTAAAATAGATGATTTTGCACCTCGTCTTAGTTTCTTTTTTAATGCTCATAATGATTTTTTTGAAGAAATTGCAAAATATAGAGCTGCTCGTAGAATTTGGGCAAAAGAACTAAAAAAACTTGGTGCTAAAAAAAATCGGAGCATGCTTATGCGTTTTCATACACAAACTGCGGGTTGTTCACTAACTGCTCAGCAGCCTGAGATAAATATTGTACGAGTCGCTCTTCAAGGCCTTGCAGCAGTACTTGGTGGTACGCAGAGTCTTCATACAAATAGTATGGATGAAGCACTTGCTCTACCCTCTGAAAAAGCAGTGAGAATTGCTTTGCGCACTCAGCAGATTATATCTGAAGAAAGTGGAGTGACTGATACTGTTGATCCTCTCGGTGGAAGCTATTATATAGAATGGCTAACAGACGAAATGGAGGAGCAGACCTATAAGTACTGGGATCGTGTGGAAAAACTAGGTGGGGTTTTACCTGCTATTGAAAAAGGTTTTTATCAGCGTGAAATCGCACATGCTGCATATAGATATCAGAAAGAAATTGATGAAAAGAAAAAAACGATAGTAGGGGTTAATAATTATAAATTAGATGAAGAAATTGACATTCCTCTCCTTAAAATGGATGAAAAAGGTGAGGAGCGTCAGATTAACCGATTGAAAAAACTTAGGATAAATAGGAACAATCAAAAGGTTAATCGTAATCTTGAAAAACTTAGGATAGCTGCGAAAGGTGATGAAAACATGATGCCTTATATTCTTGAGTGTGTTCATTCGTATGCCACACTGGGTGAAACCTGTCAAGTGTTACGTGATGTGTTTGGCGAGTATGAGGAACCAGCAATATTTTGAGGTGGGTAAAATTGGTTGAGAGAAAAATTAGGGTATTGGTTGCAAAACCTGGTCTTGATGGACATGACCGGGGAGCTAAAATTGTTGCAAGAGCACTTCGTGATGCAGGAATGGAGGTAATTTATACAGGTCTTCATCAGACTGCAGAAATGATAGTAGAAGCTGCAATACAGGAGGATGTTGATGTCGTGGGTCTTAGTTTGCTTTCTGGTGCACATATGACCTTGTTTGTTGATGTTGCAAGGCTTTTAAAGAAAAAAGACATGGATGATGTGTTGGTTTTAGGGGGTGGAATTATTCCTGAACAAGATGTTCCAAAACTTAAAAAAGAAGGTATTTCTGCGGTTTTTGGACCAGGAACTCCTTGTCAGCATATCGTGGATTATATTGTTAAGAACGTGAAAAAATGAAAGATTTAACAACCAGGGTTCTCGAAGGTGAATCTCGAGGTATCGCCCGTCTTATCACTCTTGCAGAGAACAATGATTGTATCGCAACAGATGTGATGAAAGACATTCATCAGTATACGGGAAAAGCACATGTTATAGGCATTACTGGTGTTATGGGTAGTGGTAAAAGTACTCTTATTTGTGAGCTTACAAGGATATACAGAGAGCAAGGGAAAAAAGTAGGCATAATTGCTATTGATCCGACAAGTCCTTTTTCAGGAGGTGCTCTTCTAGGTGATAGAGTTCGTATGACAGAGCTTGCTATGGATGAAGGTGTATTTATCCGTAGTATGGGGACTCGGGGCATGCTTGGCGGTCTTGCTAGCTCTGTGTATGATGTCGTTGAAATTTTGGATGCCTCTGGAAAGGATGTTATAATTGTAGAAACTGTGGGTGTGGGCCAAGCTGAAGTAGATATCATAAAAATTGCTGATACTACTCTTGTTGTTGTAGTACCAGGTCTTGGTGACAGCATACAAACACTTAAAGCAGGTGTTATGGAAATTGCTGATATTTATGTTGTAAACAAAGCCGATAGGCCAGGTGTTGAGCAAATAATTGCAGAAGTTGAAAGCCTTGTTGATATCACTTGTTTTGGAAAAAAACGTAAAACACCCGTTCTTTCGGCTGTTGCAAAACAAGGTAAAGGAATACAAGAACTTGTAAACGAAATTGACAGTCATAGACATTATCTTAAGGAAACAAAAGAATTTGAAAAACAAAGAAGAATGCGTTATGAGGCAGAACTTGTAGAAATTATTAGGAAAAGGTTGATGAGTTTTATTTTTGATGAAAGTGCTTTTAAAGAAAAAATAGAAGATATTATTCAGAGGATTAGTAAAAAAGAACTGGATCCATATACCGCCTCCGAAAAAATACTGAGGAAAATTTTGAAATAAAGTTAACGATTTTTCCATTGAGGCTTTCTTTTCTCAAGAAAAGCACTCATTCCTTCCTGAGCATCATACGCAAGACAATTCTTTGCAATTATCTCTTTTGCATAATCATAAGCTAAAAATTCATCTTGCTGTATCTGATTATAAAATGCCTTTTTACCCATTTCTAAAGTATATCTGCTGTGTTGGGCAATCTCCTGTGCAAACCTTTCTGCTTCTTCGTTTAATTTATTTGAATCTACTACTCTATTTACAAGACCAAAGTCTTTTGCTTCATCTGCCGTAACGATACGTCCTGTAAAAAGCATATCAAAGGCATTTCTTTGTCCAATGACTCTACTTAATGGAACCATTGGTGTTGAACAAAAAAGCCCAATTTTTACACCGGGTGTACAAAATTTTGCTTTATGTTCTGCAATAGCAAGATCACATGCGGCAACTAATTGACAACCTGCTGCAAATGCTGCTCCATGAACTTGGGCAATTACTACTTGAGGTATTTCTTTTATTGTTTTCATCAGCGTAGTACAAGTTGAAAATATCTTTTTAAAATGAGCTAAATCATATTCTTTTCCAACAAGCTCGATTATATCGTGACCTACACAAAAAGAAGGCCCATTACCTTTAATTATTATAACCTTAATTTCTTTATCTTTCGTATTTTTTTGAAGTTGTTTCTGAAACTCATTCATCAATGCTAATGATAAGGCATTTCTTTTAACTGGATTATTAAGGATAATATATCCTATATTGCCCTTTTTTTCATATTGCATTAATTGCATTTTATTGTCTCTTAAGTTTATTTTCCCTTGAAAATAGGTTTTCTTTTTTCAAGAAATGCAGTCATCCCTTCTTTTTGATCGTGTGTCGAAAAACTAGTCGAGAAATATGAGATTTCAAGTGCACATGCGCTGTTTAAATCAACATGAGAACCCTTGTTTACAAGAGCTTTGATAAATGCTATTTGAACTGCAGATTTACCTGCGATGTTTACTGCAAGTTTTTCTACTTCTTCCATGAGTTTTTCATCATCTGTTACTTTATTTACAAGTCCTATTTCAAATGCTTCCTGTGCACCCATATTTCGACCTGTGAGAAGTAATTCTTTTGCTTTCATAAGTCCCACTATCCTTGGAAGTCTTTGCGTTCCACCAAAACCAGGGCTAATCCCAAGGTTAATTTCAGGTTGACCAATTTTTGCACTTTTTGCAGCGATACAAATGTCACAGGCCATCATAACCTCACAACCGCCACCAAGTGCATAACCATTTACTGCTGCAATAAACGGCAAGCGTGAAGCCTCTATTTTCATTGGAAGACTATGGCCTAATTCTGCAAATTCTTTTGCTTCAAGCGGGCTCATATCCTTCATCTGTTTAATATCTGCACCTGCAATGAATGCTTTCCCTTCACCTGTAAGAATTGCAACTTTTATTTTCTTATCATCTTCTAACTCAGTAACTCCTCTCAATAGATCACAGACAGTTTCTTTATCAAGAGCGTTTAATACTTTGGGTCTGTTAATTGTAATAATTCCAACACCATCTTTTTTTTCCAGGATTATATTTCTGTACGCCATTTATTGACCACCTTATTTTGAATAATCATAAAACCCTCTTCCGGTTTTACGACCAAGATATCCTGCTTGTACCATTTTTTTAAGAAGTGGACATGGCCTATATTTTGAATCATTAAATCCTTCGTATAAAACGGTCATTATGTTGAGTACTACATCCAGGCCTATTAAATCTGCAAGTGCCAGCGGCCCCATTGGATGATTCATACCCAGTTTCATTACTTGATCTATGTTTTTCGCTGTACCAATACCCTCATTTAGACAAGTAACAGCCTCATTTATCATAGGCATTAAAAGCCTATTTGAAACAAATCCTGGTCCATCGTTTACCTCAACTGGAGTTTTCCCCATTTTTTCTGATAATTCATGAATTAATTTTTTTGTCTGATCATCTGTTCTAAGGCCTCTTATTACTTCTACTAGTTTCATTATTGGAACGGGGTTCATAAAATGCATTCCAATAAATTTCTCAGGTCTGGTTGTCGCAGATGCAAGATCAGTTATAGGAATTGTACTAGTATTACTTGCAAGTACGCATTCTTTTTTGCAGATGCTATCAAGTTCTTTAAAAACCTCTTTTTTCACTTGAACGTTTTCAAATATCGCCTCTATCACAAGGTCTGCATCCTTCATATCAGATAGTTTTATTGTACCTTTTATTCTATTCATTATCGTTTTCTTATCATTATTGGTAATTTTTTGTTTTTCAATGCTTTTATCTAAAAATCTTTCGATTTTTCCTATTCCTTTCTGCACGTATTCATTGTTGATATCACGTAATACTACTTCAAAACCTGCTTGTGCAGAGACTAGTGCGATTCCATGTCCCATTTGTCCTGCGCCAATTACACCTATTTTTTTAACAACCATTTTTGTTCACCTCTCTACAACTACTTGGACTGCATTTCCTCCACCAAGACATATAGTTGCAAGTCCACGCTTTTTATTCATCCGATTCATTGCATGCATCAAAGTTATGAGAATTCTTGATCCACTTGAACCAATTGGATGACCTAGTGCAACTGCACCACCATGTACATTGAATTTTTCTTTTGGAATCTTAAAATGCTTCATAACGGCAAGACTAGCTGAGGAAAATGCTTCATTATGCTCTATAAGATCTATTTCACTGATGTTAAGTTTCATATCTTCAAGAAGCGCTGTGACTCCAGGTATTGGAGCCTCCATGACTAGTTCAGGTTTTACACCTGCAGTGTTATACCCTTTTATTGATACTAGAGGTTTAATTCCCATTTCTTTAGCTTTGTCTTTATTCATAACAATTGTTGCACTCGCGCCATCAGTAATCTGTGATGCATTACCTGCAGTGACTACTCCATCTTTCTTGAAGAAAGGTTTAAGCTTTGCAAGATTTTCTACTGTGGTACCATGCCGTATTCCTTCATCTTTATCAAATACAATGGGATCACTTTTTTTCTGAGGGATTTCAATTGGAATTATTTCATCTTTAAAATATCCTTTTTCTGTTGCATGTTCTGCTTTTTGATGACTGCCTGCTGCAAACTCGTCGATTTCTTCACGAGTCAATTTGTGTCTTTCAGCAATTATCTCGCCAGTCATACCCATATGAAAGTCATTGTATATGTCCCATAGTCCATCGTTTACCATTAAATCTACGATTTTTCCATCAAACATTCTGTATCCATATCGAGCCTTTGGCAATGAATAGGGACAATTGCTCATACTCTCCATTCCACCTGCAACTACTATATCTGCATCTCCGCATTTAATTGCTTGAGCGGCGCATACAATTGCTTTCAGACTTGACCCGCATACTTTATCTATATGAAAACAACCAGCCTCATAGGGAATACCTGCTCCAATTGCTGCTTGTCTGGCGACATTTTGCCCCAGACCTGCTGAGACGACATTTCCCATGATAACTTCATCAACGTCATCTGGTTTTATATCTGCTTTTTGTACTGCTTTTTTTATAACAAATGATCCAAGTTGTGTGGAAGAAAAGGGTTGTAGACTTCCATTAAATTTTCCTTGTGCTGTTCTGACACCTGCTATAATTACTGCTTCATTCATATTTTTTTTACCTCCCACTATTAAGAACCTAGCGATAGGGATAGAAATGATAATTTAAATGATTTTCTAAAAGAATTAAATCAATTTTTTTTTTTTGGGTATGAGATAATATAGTAATTATCCCTGAAATTTTTATGATTATCGTTTGGAATTCATTAATGCAATAATGGTTCTAACAGTAACAACAAAAAAAGCAAAGAATCCGAGATGTATTGAACCTAGAATCCTTGTAATTATAGAGAATGGACTATAAAAGTGTCTATACATTTTTTGTATCCCTCTCTGGAGTTGATCTGGTGTCATCTGTTTTGGTTGAAACACAACGGTTTTAAGGTTGTATTTCTCCCAATTTTTTGTGAGAAGTCGTGATTCTGATTCAAGCCGCTTATAGAGGGCGGTTCCAGGCAACGGTGTAAGAACACAAAAATCACAAATATCAACATTCATTTTTTGTATAGCATATAGTGTTTGCTCAAACACAGCTGGTGTTTCAGAATCAAATCCAAAAATAAAACAACCAATTACTGCCATTTTATTTGAATGTATTTTTTTTATTGCCTTTTCATAGTACTGAGTGGTATTGGTTATTTTCCCTATGCTATCAATAGTATCTTGAGATATTGATTCAAAGCCTATCAACCAAGCAATACATCCTGCTTCTTTTGCACATTTGAGAAGTTCATCATCACAAGCCAAAATGTCTACATTACCATTGCAAAAAAACTTTTTTCCCAGTCCTTTCATTTGTCTAAAAAGTTGTTTTGTATAATCAGGGTCAATAGTAAGAGAGCTATCATAAAATTGTAATGTTTTCTGAGGTATTGATTTAATCTCTTTGATGACATCATCAATCGGTCTTTTATAATATAATGGTTTGGTATTGTTTTGTGATTCAGGGCAAAATTCACAACGGTAAGGACATCCCCGTGTTGCTTCTATTGCTGCGGTTATGATAAAACCCGGAAGCTTGATTGCTGTTGCAGGCAGGTTACAATTTGTATCATAGGGTGGTGAGGGATAGATTTTTTTTAACCGATTCTGCTGAAAATCTTTAAGAAGGGTAGGCCAATTTAATTCCCCTCTTCCAAGAAGAACTGCATCACCATGTTGTAATGCTTCATAGGGCAAGGATGATGCATGAGCTCCGCTTAAGGTAACTGTTATTTTTTTTGCTTTAAATTTATCTGCGATTTCATATGCTCTTGGTGCCGTAGATGTTGTAAAGTTTATGTGGACAAGATCATAAGATTTTTTAAAATCTATCGATTCGTACCGTTCATTAAGGACATGTATGGTATGATTTTTTGGTGTCATTGCTGCAATCTGACGTGCATGAAGAGTCGGTAAAATTGAAAAAAAAGTAAGTAATAGTTTTTCAAAGAATTTGAGTTTTCTTTTCCCCATCCATACGTTTTCAATTAATAATATGTTCATTGCTTGATCGAGTATAAGAGGCATCTATTTAAGTACTTAGTTCTATGCTTTTTTTGTTAGAGTCATATGAATCCATTCTATAATCCAGT
Organism: Thermoplasmatota archaeon; assembly: GCA_046496795.1. GTDB lineage: Archaea > Thermoplasmatota > E2 > DHVEG-1 > DHVEG-1 > JAUWYM01. Next base: position 46,670 of record JAWOGM010000039.1, on the reverse strand, counting down.
GTTTCTCTCAAAAGTATTAAAATCTTACCTGTTTGACATAAACCGTTTAAAACGCTTTGATACTAACCAATTACAGCGATTCAGAGATAAGAAGTTTAAACATATCGTTGAATTTGCCTACACAGTCCCTCTCTATCATGATATTTATCGTTCTCATGGAATTCATCCTGATGATATAACTGGCCTTAAGGATATTAAACACTTGCCTTTTGTTACCAAAGAGGATATAAAAAAGTATTATCCCTTGGGTATAATCTCAAAGAATACATCACCAAATAATTTTGTTGAAGTTTCAACATCGGGGACAACAGGGAAATCATTATCTATTTTTGTTGATATGTTTGATGTTGTGATGGGTTTATTTGGGTATCTTCGGACAATTCGGGAGTATGGTCTTAATTGGAGGAGCTCAAAATTAACAATTATTGGCGATTTTGCTTCTCATACCGCTGAAACTGGCTATATTAAGAAAGCGTTACAGCCAAAAACAAAATCCTCTTTTATTTTTAAAAATATTCAATGGCTTGATACTAATGCCAGTCCTCTTGATAATATTAAGCAGATTAGCACCTTTGAACCAGATTTTATTGGTGGATATGTAGGGATGCTTGCCCATATGGCTTTACTTAAAGAACAAGGACATGGAACAAATATTCGTCCTTCAGTTATTGCATGTACAGGCTCTGTTCTTGATCCACAACTCCGCAACTATATAAAGGATTGTTTTAACGCCCAGGTCTATGAAGTCTATGGTGCAACAGAAACAGGCCCTATTGCATTTGAATGTAAACATGGTGGATATCATGTGATGTCTGATCTTTTGCACCTTGAATTTATTGATGATAAAGGTGAAAATGTAGAGAAAAAACCTGGAAAATTAGTGGTAACAAAACTTTTTGGACGGGGCACTCCAATTATTCGATATAATGCCATTAATGATATTGTTGAGCCTTCTTCAAAAAAATGCTCATGCGATATCTCAGGAGATGTAATAAAAAAAATTTATGGTCGTGAAACTCTCTCGATTCTATTAGCTGATGGCACGCGACTTATGCCAACAGCATTTGCAGAGATATTTAGTAAATTATTATATCAACTTAAAACAACAAAAATTATTGATACACGAATCATCCAAAAAGATATGTCTTCTCTTGATATTGATATTGTGATTGATAAAAAACAACATGATAATGCGTCTGTTGAGCAAATTATATCAATTATTCAAACAGGGTTTGAACAGATAGTGGGACCTGGAGTAACTGTCAGGGTTAAGCAAGTCAAAAGTCTTGGTAAACAGAAAAAAAGAATAGTATCAAAAATATCTGATGATGCATTGAAAACAGAGAAATATATCTAATAAAACCACAAAAATTTTACCGAAAATTATATAAAACGAAGTATGCTTTATATATTAACGCATGTTAAGCGAGGAATAATTATGAAAGTTGTTTTATGTATAGATGGTACCTGTATACCTCCAAAATGCCCAGTTGTTGATGTACAAGAAAATCAAGTTATTATCGGTGAAAAAGATAATATCTGTACCTTAACAAAAGAACAATTTGAGATTCTGCGACAGAAAATTAAAAACGATGAAATCTAAGCAGTTTCTTTTCTTTTTTCTTTTTTTAATGATGATTATATCCTGCTATGTTATCCTGATACATGTAGATGCTTTCTTGTAATAAATTCTGGAGAAATAACAATCTTCCTTCATCAGTGGTATGATCAAATGATGCCAGTGTTCCATAAATGGTAGTATATTTTGGTCGTACTACTCCTTTATCATAACCAAGGGTAATAATGGTAAACATTGGTATGCCTGCTATAAAATCTTTGTCGTATATATATTGTGATTCTTTTAATTCATCTGTAGTATGATGTATATTTATGTATATATATGATACGTTTGCCCCTTCATATGATATTGTCTCATCAAACATCTCTTGTTTATCAAATTCAACAGAGAGTAGTTCTTTGATAACTGGATACATAATATCGCATCCTGAACAGGCATCTCCACTATAAAAAATAAACACTGGGCCTCCTTTAGAAAGGTTTTCTAATATAAACTTGGGATGAGCTATATTTTCAACTGTTTCAAAGGTAAACTCTGATACTGTTTTTGGTTCAAGTTTCAGGCAACTTAGGCAAAGAACGCGAACAATTCCATCTCTCACTTCTGCATATACTGGTGTGAATGCTATCATTCCTCCTAGAGTGCCGGAAATAAGCAAAAGGCAGATGATTTGAGTTGCAAAGAATTTTTTCTTCATCATCTATCCTCCTCGTTTAAAACTGATAATGTTTTCAGGGCATGCTGTTACACATTTACCACAGAGGATGCATTCAAGATCTCTTTTCATCTCAGGAACATTAATTCCCATAGGACATTTATATGAACAAAGATTGCAATGTTTACATCTCTCACGATTTACATCTATATGAAGGAAACTGATTTTATTAAACGGTGCAAGAAGGGCACCTACAGGACAAAAATATCGGCACCATCCCCGCTCAATAAGCAAAATAAGGACAAAAAACAACAGTAAAATAATAAACGCCATCGTAAAGTAAAAATTTCCAATATATCTTCCTGGATATAGAAGAAGAGTAGGAATGGTACCTGTTAAAAATCCAATAGGACAGATATCAGTAAACATAAATCCAATCAAATATGAGCTGATAAATACAAATGATATGAGCAGAATATATTTGGTATAGCGAAGATAACCTTCAATTTTATGGTTTCCTATTTTATTTGCTAACGGTTTTTTCTTTACTTTACGTGCCAGCGGTGATGTTGCTCGTTGTAGCAATCCAATAGGGCAAGCCCATGCACAAACTGCACGTCCTGTAAGTATACCTACAAATCCAATGATGAGAAGTGGATATAGAAATAGTCTCCAGGCAAAACTTTCCTTAAATACGCTTTGTTCAAGCGATCTCAAGGGGCAGGCAGCGCTAGCTGAGGGGCACGCATGACAATAAAAAAAAGGAAAGCATAACCCTGTTTTTAAGCCAGGGAATCCTTCATAACCTAGATTAGCTGAAATGATAAAAATAATTTGAGAGAGTAATCTTTTTTGTTGTAGCTTCATTGAGATCTCTTTTTTTCAAACAAGAAAATAATCACTATTATTGAGATAATGGTTAACGTAATCCCAAAACCTGGTGTTGAGTCATCTGATCCATTGTCGTCTCCTCCATTAGATGGAATTGACTGCAGATCAATATCAACACCGTTTGTTTGTATCCAATTCCCTGCTTTGTTTATGTGGAAAAAATAGGTTATGTATGTTGCTTCGTCGTCTTGAAGTTTATAATTAACTTCATAAGTTCCTGCCTCTGTCTGGGTCATGGTAATATTCTCCTGGAATCTGCAAATACCAAGAGTTCCAATACATTCCTGTATGATCACATGAACAGCTTGGATATCTTCTCCTTCTAGCTCAACTGTAACAGTGATTTCAGATCCTGCACTGGGGTTCTCAGGAACAATTGTTACTTCTTTGACTATTGATTGATCTGCACCTACATTTCCCATTAATGCTGCAAATATGCTTAGAATAAGTATTATTAGACCTATTTTTTTTGTTTTCATATTCTGTCCCCATATCTTTTTACGAAAAAATTTTTTTATTTCTATTTCTAATACTATTAAATTATTCAGCTATAACAAATATATCTTAAATAAATATTTCCATTTTTCATCATAACAATTGATTAATTATTAGTGAAAGTTTTGGTGTACTTGCAGGCAATCCCTCTGGTATCTCTGTAAATACTGCGATTCCTTCATGAGCAAAAACGATATCTCCTTTTTTGTCAAAAATAACTATTGCAGGTATACCTCCTCCTCCTACTTTGTATGTCTCCCAGATGGAACCGTCATCATCATTTCCAAATACCCATTTTAACTCATATCCGTATCTTTTATATTCTTCAATGAACTGTTGTATTTGTACTAGGTTTTCTCCGGCATCTACATTTATAGATAAAATCTCAAATTCCTCTTTTGGATAATAATTATATGCTTCTAAAAGTTCAAACATTTGCATTTGACAAGGCCCACACCACGCAGCCCAGAGATCTAATAATACAATTTTTCCGAGGTGATCACTGAGTTTTTTTGTTTGACCATCTATATCTGTAAAAGTAAAATCGTTTATGGGAAGATTTTTTTCATCTGTTTCACTTACACATCCTGAAAAAAGAGTAAAAATAAGTATAAAAGTTATGATTAATAGTAGGACACTCTGTTTTGTTTGTATTTTTTTATTCATGAGCACAGGTTCTATTTTTATTGATATGCTTTTAGTTTTTGCATGAGCATATCTTTTGTCATAGCACCAACAAGTCTATCGACAAGAGCACCATCTTTAAATACTAATAGTGTTGGTATGCTCATAACTTTATAATCCATGGATGTTTTTGGGTTTTCATCGACATTGAGTTTTCCAAAGACAATTGATCCCTGCATTTCTTTTGCTAGATCTTCGATGACAGGTCCAACCATTTGACAGGGTCCACACCATGGTGCCCAGCAATCAATTACGATTGTTTTATATTTTTTAATTTGTTCGTTGATATCTGCATCTGTTATTTGTACAGATTTATTTGGCATTTGGTTTTCCATATTTTGTTCTCCTTTCATATATTTTTGTCTGAGTTGTTCTAGCTTTGTTTTCCTTAATTTTTCTAGTTCTTGCATATGTATCGAGGTAATGTTTATAATAATATTTAACGTTTGTGCAAAAAAATAGCACAACCGTTATAAGATACAACGTCATTATAGATCCAGTGATAAAAATAAAAAAGAAAATCCAAAATATATGCTGTCAAGAAGTATTATCCTGCGTTTTTAATCTAAACAACTTAGACTTTACTGTCTACAACACTCTTAAAGAAACTGGAGAAATCAGAGCTGATAATCTCGCCCAACTTTTACACAAAGAACGAAGTACTATCTATCGATCATTACAAAAATTGACCTCTTGCGGATTATGCAAAAAAACAATAAAAACAATACCTTCAGGTGGATATTTCCACACATATACATGCACAGATCCTAAACAAATAAAAAAAGAAATAGAAACATGTATCGATAATTGGTATATGCATATGAAACAAAAATTAAAAACAATTGAACAAGAATTACGATAATCTGCCTGTATCCTGTAACCATTTTCTAATACGAAGATATCCAATCTTTTTTTGTCCATCAACGCATAATATTGGCGCGGTCTGAGCTAAATCATCAAATACATCATATTGTTTGGCTTGTGAAAGCTCTTCATCGCTCCACTTGTTGATATCATGAGGATAGGTTATTATTTCTATATCATCTCTTTCTTTAATCATCTCTTTTATCTGCATACATTTCACACAATTTTCAAGTGAAAACAATATTACTTTACTCATTTTTTATCACCTCAATATATAGCGTATAATTGACAAAGTAAATTATTGTTAAGTAGATTTCGAAATAAATATTATGATTTTTAAAGTTTTCATTTCTGGTAGAATTATTTGATAAACAAACTATTTCAATCCTGTATTTATACGTGGTGTCAGCTATGAACCGAAAAGATAAATTCGTTCGTGATCCTATTCATGGAAATATTAAACTTCCTGAATTGATTGCTCGTTTTCTGCAGACCCCTGAGATTCAGCGATTGTATAATATAAAACAGTTAGGTTTTGCACATTTAGTTTTTCCTGGAGCTCATCATACCAGATTGGAACATTCACTAGGATCGTGTTTTCTTGCTTCTCAAATCGTGAACACATTATCAATTGATAATGAAAAAAAAGATGTGATAACATGTGCTGCTCTTTTACATGATATAGGTCATGGTCCATTTTCTCATACTCTTGAATCTCTGCTTTTAGAACAGTTTGGAGTTGACCATATTGCTTTGACCAAAGAACTTATCCTAGGCAACTATTCTATACTCGATGAACATGAAAAAAATTATATTTCCTCACCTAGTGTTCATGAATTGATTGCAACAACAAGTATTGATAAAAATGAAATTATTACCATTATCAAAGGAAAAGCCTATGGGAATTCATATGTCAGTCAAATATTAAACAGTACAATTGATGTTGATCAGCTTGATTATTTACTTCGTGATGCCTATTATACCGGAGTATCTTATGGCATGATTGATATTCAACGATTACTCCAGACTTTAATCATCTATAATGACTCGTTAGCTATTCAGAGAAAAGGAGTCAGTGTCGTTGAAAATATTCTGATGGCTCGAGGATTGATGTATTCCTCTGTATATTTTCATAAAACGGTACGAATTGCTGAATTAATGTTGTCTAAAGCAATTGAAATGATCAAAGATATTGCCCCTTTTGAATTTTTCAGGATGACTGATGCAGAGCTTGTTACTTCACTTCAGAGTATGGGGCGTTATCAACAAGAAATTATTACTCGCTTAAAATATCGAAATCTGTTTAAACAAGCGTATGCGGCTTCATATAATGATTTAGATGAATCTGCACAAGATGAGGTTAAACGGTTAGAAGATGTTTCATATAGACGAAAAAAAGAAGAAGAGTTTGAACAGATATTTGACATTCCCCATGGTCATTTAATTATCGATGTTCCTCGCACAGAGCTTTTTATGACTGAACCTCGTTTGCATAAAACAGATATTTTTGTTGTTGATAATAATGAAAAAAAGACGCTTGATGAATATACAACAGTTGCTCATGCTGTTCGCACTAGGGTAACCCCTGACTGGGCAGTTATGATTATTTCTGACGAAAAATATCGTGATGTAATATCTAAAAAAGTTAGAGAACATTTATTCTGAATATAATAAGGAGAGAATGGGGAAGACCGAAGGTGGTGAGGAGAGATTTAAAAAATGTGACTCCCCCATTCTTAATAAAAAGAATTCATAAGGAGTATATAAAATTTATTATTATTTTAAATAGATAACTATAAAATAAAAAATATAAATAAAAGGATTAACAATAGATGGTACACTACTCTTAATCAAAAAAATCAATAAATATACAAAAAAGATAGAAAGTTATATATAGTAGTTGTGATACATATAATAGAAAAAAATTGAATGCTCTAAGAAAATAAGATTTGAAATGTAAGGGATATTTTATGACAATTATAACATTAGAAGATTTATCAAATGCCATATCAAACAGAGTGGGAATTGATTACGAAGAAGCTCAACGAGATGCAGGATTTGTAATGGACATCTTTGGTTTTGATGACCGAGTAATTGATAATGTTTTAGATCCTGAAGATAGACAACTTTTTTATATCCTTGAAGAAGAAGGAATGCTTACTACTGAGCGGGAAGAAAGCACCCTTTATGATGGTAGAGAATGGCGAACTCATTACTGGAAAATAAAAAAAGAAACAATCCTGCGCTATTCAAAACAAGGCAATGCAACACCACGATATCTCATCGATAAAAAACAACCAGTCAATGTATCTGAAGATGATATATACAACAATATTGATGAAGATATGTGGACTACCAGAAAATTTGACTAAAAAATCCTCTTTTTCTATTTATTATATTGATCGTAGGACTAAAACATGTACTTTTTTTAATAAAATTAATAAATATGTTTTTTATCTTGACTTTTTACCAATAATATTTTATAAAGGAATAGGGGCAGAATTATGGCGAAAAGAAAAATACTCATAAGTTCAGAGTCAGTAACTGAAGGTCATCCTGATAAAATGTGTGATCTTATTTCTGATGCGATTCTTGATGAAGCAATTAAAGAAGATATAAATTCGAGAGTAGCTATTGAAACAGCAACAAAAAACGGTGGTGTCATGGTATTTGGAGAAATGACAACTGAGACATATATTAACATTCCTGGTGTCGTACGTAATACCATAAAAGAAATAGGCTATACAAAATCAGAATATGGTATTGAATGGGAGACTTGTTCAGTATGGGTACAAATAACAGAACAAAGCCCAGATATCTCTCAAGGTGTTTCTGCTGGGAAAGGTTTACATTCAGAGCAAGGAGCAGGAGATCAAGGGATGATGTATGGGTATGCTTGCAATGAAACAAAAGAGATGATGCCGTTACCCATTTCACTTGCACATAAATTATCAAAGAGATTATCACAAGTTCGAAAAGAAAATATTATTCCCTATCTACGTCCTGATGGTAAATCACAGGTTTCTATAGAATATGATGAAAATGGTGTCCCTCTTCGGGCAGATACTATAGTAGTGTCAACCCAACATGATCCAGGCATATCTCATAAGCGTATTGAAAAGGATATCGCTGAAAAAGTAATTAAACCAATTTGTAAAGAATGGATTGATAACAATACCATTGTTCATGTCAATCCAACGGGGGCTTTTGTCCGTGGAGGCCCGTATGCAGATGCAGGACTTACAGGAAGAAAGATAATTGTTGATACCTATGGTGGTGTTGGAAGACATGGTGGTGGTGCATTTTCCGGTAAAGATCCAACAAAAGTTGATAGAAGTGGTGCCTATGCAAGTCGTTATATAGCAAAAAACATTGTAGCATCTGGAATTGCTGATAAATGTGAAATTCAATTTGCTTATGCAATAGGAGTTGCCGAGCCGGTATCCATCAATATTGACTGTTTTGCGACAAATAAAATTCCACTTGAGCGAATTGAACATTTAATCCGTGAATTTTTCCCAATAAAACCTAGTGATATTATTAAAACTCTTGATTTGAGGCGACCAATATATAAAAAGACAGCTTCCTATGGTCATTTCGGAAGAGACGATCCTGATTTCTCCTGGGAAAAAGTAGATAAAGCAAAACTTCTAGCTAAAGAAGCAGGGTTAGAAGAACCACTCATACAGGCATAAAAACATCATCTTATTTTTTTTTTCTATTTCGGTACATTAAAGTATAATATTTTCTATATTACAGACTAAGATAATGAAGGATAACAAAAAGAGAACTCTTGGGATATGTATTCTACTTCTTTATATTTGTAGCATTCATTTCGCAGGTTGTGTTGAATTACAATGTGCATATGTAAACGAGTCAGTCATATCAGAGGGATGGCATCAAAACACTGCCCTTCGAAATTCTGGAACTCATTTTTTAGGATTGGAGAAATGGTGTAGTGTAACCTATGAAATTAAAGGTAATTTTCCAGCTACCCTTACAATTTCCAGTCTTAAAACACTAGTTCTTTCTGATAAAGAAGCTATTGAACAACAAGTGAGATATACTATCGAAGAAACTTTTGTAGACGCGCTTCGTCTTGAATATAACAGTTCAGGAAAACGAACATTGGATAATTCTCATCAAACACTGTATGTGCTTTATGATGGTATTGATTTAGCTACTGATAACCAAATTAAAATCATTGGGGAAGTATGGAATTGTGCAACAGTGGGGACATCAATAATTTGCATCGGTATTGCCTATGTAACAAATTCTAATATACCAAACGTTATCAATACGATACATTGGGAAAAGATTGTTTCCGATAGATTCGGGACCATATCTGATATCATTGGGGAAGATGGTTTAATTAATAATATTAAATGCCATTAATTATTTTCTTCTCTTAACAGTTTAGATGACACCAGTTATTTTAGCTAATTTTTTTGCAGCCTCAGGAGTTAATCCTTGCTCACCTAAAATGGTATATCGATCTGGTCGTATTGTTTGTGCGCTGAGAAGTGCTTCCAGTATTTTTCTTTTTGGTATTCCAAGTTCTTTTGCTGTTGTTGGAGCACCAATCGTTTTTAAAAATTCCTGTATCTCCTCCCAATCCTCTCCATGAAGATACATCATCATAATCGCTCCTACGCCACATTGCTCTCCATGAAGCGCTTTTCCAGGAGCAATTTTATCAAGAACATGAGAAAACATATGCTCAGATCCAGAAGCAGGGCGTGTTGTTCCTGCCACACTCATTGCCACACCAGATGTGATCATACATTTCACTGCTTGCCATACTGCTTCTTCTAACCCTGATCGAATATCATCAGCCTTATTAAGAAGGAGTCTAGATGAAGTTTCTGATAGAGATGCAGCAAAGGTGCTAAATTCTTCATCTTTTAATCGATGTGCAAGTTCCCAATCTTTAACAGCTGATAAATTTGAGATAACATCTGCGCATCCAGAGGCAAGCATTCGATATGGTGCTTTTGAAATAATTGCTGTATCTGCAAGAATTGCCATAGGTGACATAGCATCTTTAGAAAGTGATCCTTTTTTATCTTTTAATGCTGCACGAGGAGATGCCATTCCATCATGAGCTGCGGATGTTGGGATGCTTACATATAATTTTGATTGTTCAAAAGCAGCAAGTTTTGTAATGTCAATAATTGAGCCACCGCCAACTCCAAGGAAAAATTCTGAATTATATTTATCAGCAGCTCGTAATACCTGATTGACTTCTTTCATCGTCGGCCATGCGATATGCACATCTTTATGAATTCGTGGAGTTGAAATGACAACCATGTTAATTTCGTATCCTGCTCCTGATAATATCTTTGAAATTTTATCTCCAGATATCTTTTTTGTATTTTGATCAACGATGATCAATGCATTTTTGCTATTTGTTATACGTCGACATATGTCTTTTATTTCTTCTGTTGTGTTATGTCCAACAATGACTTCTCGGGGGAATATCATTGTTTTGAATTTTCTAAATCGATTCATTATATAATCAAATAGGTAAACCGTTGATTTAATATATTATTTTTTGTTTTTGCTTATTTGTATGGATCTGTTTAATGTAATTCAAAAAAATGGATATATCCTAACAATTGGATTAATATTGACTATACTTCTATCTATAGGTATTGGATATCTTCTTGCACCAAATCTTATCTATGATCAATGGATATGGAAATATTACTGGGGGCCAATAGTTTCAGATGCAGTTGGACATCAGGTAACCCATAATGGAGTTTCTGCTCAAGAAGGTTATACTCTTATTTCAGAGATTACATATGGTGTTATCCTTGTGATAGCAATATTTTTCATTTATAAAATTTTAAAAAAACTAGGTATTTTAGTTGATTGGAGATTTTGTCTTGCTCTTCTTCCTTTCATTATTTTTGGGCCAGTGACAAGAGTTCTAGAAGATACCTATTTTTTTGATTTTCCTGTTGTCTATTGGTTTATCTCTCCTCTTATATATATTCAGATAGCATTTTATGCATTATTCTTTGTATTTTTGGGGTATCTTTTTAATCGATGGGTTAATCCGTTGAAACATCCCTTACGCTTTTTGTATCCTCTTGTTATTTTTTTTGTGTTAAATATTTTTGGAACAATGATTTGGGTATTTGGCTCAAAACATAGTCTTTATTCTTTTGATCCATGGCTTTTATATGGTGTTTCAGTTCTAGCTGTCATTCCGTTTTTGTATCAGTATTATAAAACAAAAATAATCAGTATAAATACAACTATTTTTACTGGTGGCCTATTATTTCTTCTGTCCTCATTGTATTTAATTGCTCGATGGCTGCTTGGTGAACAATGGGGCTATTCTCAAGGTGTTCGATTTGATGTTTTCGCCCTTGTAATAGGGTTGGTTGGATTGATAGTGTTTGGCGTGTTTTTCGCTACTGTTTTTTTTAAAAACAATGAAAAAATACGAGTATATCAAAATCCACTTAATCTTGCTATGATAACCGGCCATTTAATTGATGGAATTGCTACATATGTTAGTATATATGATCCTCTTCAGATGAATCTCCCGCTATATATGGAGAAACATCCCGCATCTCATGCAGTGCTTGAGATTTGGCCACCGTTATTTCCTATTCTTAAATTTTTTTTAATAATTTTTGTGATATATCTGTTTGATATCTTTTATAAGAATGAATTAGGAAAACATCCCATGTTTACTAATCTGATGAAAATAGCAATACTTATCTTAGGGTTTTCTCCTGGCGTGCGAAATCTACTTCGGGTAACAATGGGAGTTTAAAGCTTTATGATAGCAGATCTCTAATACTTACACTATTAAATACTCTAATTCTTCTGGTAATGCACAACATGCAGAGATATTTTTTATAGAATAACCCATGTTTTGTGCAATAATTAGCGTTTTTTTGGATGGAATCTCCATTCTTGTAACTCCTGCTTCTAATGCTGCATGTTCAATGTCATTTCTTGATGTTGATCGAGGACGAATGCAACCTAGAGATAAATCTTTTTTTGGAAACAATTGTTTTGCATATTGTATCACTTTTGATATGTCCTTTGGTGAAGGTATCAGACAATTTTGCATCTGTGTGCCTTTTGTAGGGCGAAATACAATAAAAACAAGAACTGAGGGATTACAGGTATTTTTTATCATATCAAGAGCTTGGAACTCTCCTTTTAAAGCTCCATAATGAAGTCCAATGCATACATGCGGAACAATATAGGGTATTCCTGCGTTTTGAAGATGTTCGAGAGTTTTTTCATATGAATCAACGGTACCATGGAAATCAAAAATTTCCTTTATGGTCTGATTTGATCCAACTACTTCAACTGATGCAATATCAACACCTGCAGAAACAATCTCTTCAGCAAGATTTTTATCTACAAAACCAGCGTGTAATTTAATTATTAAATTTGTTTCTTTTTTGATTTTTTTTATTGTGGGAAGTAATCGATGTAAATTTAACATCATTCCGTTTTTATCACAGCCTCCACTGAGTAAAAAACCTACTGCACCTTCTTCTACAAATTTTTGACAGGCTTGGGTAACTTCTCTTGACGTTGTGAGATTGCGCATATCATTAAGATATGTATGGTTGCAGTGTTTACATGATAATAAGCAATGCGTCCCTGACATTGATATAGATGGAAATTTTGGCCAGACATAATACGCACGAAATATCTTTTCCATTTTCTTATTCCTCAGAGATTTGTAGTGCGAGTTGTTTTATTTCTTCTTGAGATAATACAATATTTTTTTCTGCTAATTCTTTTATTTCTGTTGTTATATTTTCAATTGATTTTTCGTCTAAAACGATGTTATTATCCTGTAATATTTTTTTTACGATATGTTTTCCACTATGTTTTCCAATAATGAGCTGACGAGAATTTCCAACAAGTGTAGGGGTGACTGGTTCATAGGTATATGGGTTTTCAAGAACTGCTGCGACATGGATTCCTGATTCATGGGTAAAGATATTTGATCCAACAAATGGTTGAGTAGGAGGGATAGGTATTTTTGTAAAATCAGATATCATCTTTGAAAGTGTGGTAAACTCAGAGGTATCAATACCAAGATTTTTGTTATAAAGAATCTGAAGGGTCATAACTAATTGTTCCAAGGGTATGTTTCCTGCTCGTTCTCCCCATCCATTAATAGTTGTACAGATATGTTTAGCCCCACTAGAGAGTGCGCTAAGTGCATTACAAAGACCTAAACCAAAATCATTGTGTAGATGAGCAGAGAACGGTGTTGTAACAATTGTTCTCATTTGACTAAATAGATATTGGATACTTTGGGGTGTGGCACATCCAACGGTATCGGTAAAACCTATTCGTGTTGCTCCTGTTTCAACAGCAAGAGACACAAGCTCTTGCAGGCTAGAAAGTGGTGTTCGTGTACTGTCTTCAGTACTAAAACTTGGTTGTATTCCATGATCTTTTACATAATCAATTGAGCTGACAATTTTCTGTTTTATTTCTTCAATTGAAATATGAAGTTTGTATTGTAGATGAATTGGTGATGATGCTATAAATAATAGAATCATATCTGCATCGGAATCTATTGCTGCATCGATGTCCTGCTTTTTCAGACGGGAGAGGACAAGTATTTTTGCGTTTAGACCTTCTTGAGTAATCTTTTTTATTGTTTCTTTTTCTTTTTTTGAAACAGCGGGAAACCCTGCTTCAATTTCAGGTATTCCAATTTCATCCAGCTTTCGTGCAATCGCGATTTTTTGTTCCATGGAAAAGGAGATGCCAGGCATCTGTTCTCCATCGCGAAGTGTACTGTCATATATTACGATTTCATCGGGAAGGTGATATGTTTTTGTAACTTCAGGTATCATATTATAGATACTGATCGCTGCGGAATCAGTTGTATCATAGGATGATTGTTTTTTCTTCAACAAATCGTGCTTTCCCTCCTACTTTGATTGTAATAGTATCAAGTTCAACAAATACTCTTCCAGGTCTTCCCATTATATCTCCTTGTTCACAGATATAGTTTTTTTCTGTAAGTATTTTATTTTTTAATAAATAACTACATACTGCTCCATTTGCTGTGCCGGTGACTGGATCTTCATTTATTCCATAGACTGGAGCGAAATTTCGAGCATGATATAGTGATGTTTTTTCAATAGTGTCAAAGCTAAATACATGTATGCTACCTACATTAAGAGCTTCACATAATATTTTTATTGCGTCAAAATTTGGTTTCATAAATTGTAACACATTTAATGATTTAACACAGACAGGCAAGGTAAATAGACCTGTAGATACGATTTGTTTTGGTAACGAGGAGTCAATGTCTGATTCTTGTATATTTAAGCATTGCGCTATAGATTTACTATGTATATGTATGCCTTTAAAAATTGGTTTTGGTTGTGTCATCATAATTTTTTCAACGACATTGTTGTAGTATATAATTTCTACAGGAAGAATTCCCGCTTTTGTTTCTTGGTCAAGTTGTATTTTTTCTTTTTCATGATTGAGAAGTTTTTGTTCTGCTAATGTAAAAAAAGTTGCAATGGTTGCATGTCCACAAAGGTTTACTTCAATTGTTGGTGAAAAAAATCTTACTTTGTAATCGGCAATACTGCTTGGATATACAAATGCAGTTTCTGATACTTGTAGCTTGCTGGTAATTGTTTTCATTTGAAGATCTGTTAATTTTGGTGAGTCGATAACAACTCCTGCGGGATTTCCCCCATATAACTGATTGGTGAATGCATTCACTTTTTTGACATTCATAATGTATCATCTACCATAGGTCCAGATGTCTTTTTTGTATCGAGTCTCTAGTAATGTATCACATAATTTTTTTTCATACTCTGAAAGTGATGTGCGTGTAAATTTGGTATGAAGTGTTGATTCAAATTCATGTATTAATAGTTCTCGCATAGTATGAATTTGGAAGGGTTTTTTTGTTTCTAGATTAACTGTTGAAACATAATCTTTTTTTGTTTGCTTTAATACTTTTTGAAGTAAAACAAGGTCGGTATGAATAAGGATTGTTCCATGAATTAAGATAATGTCTTTTTTTTGTATTTGAGCTGAACCTGATATTTTTTTACCATTGAGAAGGATATCATTTGGTGGTTTGTATGCCGTATTGATATTTTGTTTTTCTAATCCCGATACAATTGAGTTGCAAACGATTTCAAATATTTCTGAAGGACAGCTTATTTCTAGATCGTTTTTATCAAAAACTAGACTATAGATGAGGCATCCTTTGTCTGTAAAAATTGTTCCACCGCCCGTGGCTCTTCGTACAATTGCAATATTGTTTTTTTTACATTCTCTAAGATTGATATCGTCCTTTATCTTTTTTGATCTTCCAACTGATACTGAAGGGGGGTTTCTTTGATAGAAATGCAGTGTATTTGTAACTTTTTTTGCTTTTCTTGCCTCAGCTATTGCTTCATCTGCAGCAGTGACATAATACGGATTTGTGTTTTTAGTTATTATCAACCTCCAACTCATGGATACTACATAGAGCTAAAAAGTTAAATATTGTTTCATTCATATTATCACGAAGATGAGATGCCTCGTACCAATACAGATTGATTCTCAGTTTGGAGGAATAAAAATCAAAAAGATACAGACATGTTTGTTAACCATTTTGCTGTTTATTTCATTGTATAGTATTTTTTTACCTTCTTTTTGTTCTGCTCAAAACGTGTTAGAAATTCATGGTCCTTCAGCTGTTTTTGAAGGCGACGAGGTTGAATTTATGGTAACTCTTGATGGAGAGCCTGTTCAAGCTCATATTATTTTTGATGATGTTTATCCTGCGTCATATACAAATAGTACTACTGGAAAAATTAGTTTTATTGCACCACCTGTGGAGTATGGAGAAAAACAGTATATTATTACGGCTAGTATTCTTGATGAGATTTCGGTGTCTCATGTTCTGTTTGTTAAATCAAAAACTGCGGTTTTGTTTGTTTCTTTTTCAGATGATTATATTATTGAAACTCAAGAGTTCAAGGTAAGCGTTACAGATGGGAAACAAGGTGTTGATGATGCACATGTTTGGTTTGATTCTGAGTTGTATCGTACCGATTCTTTGGGAGAAGTAGTCTTGACCGCACCTGATGTTTTGGTGACAACAAATTATGGATTAATAGTAAATAAATCTGGCTATCAGTCTTTTTCAACGATGATTACAATATATGAGTATACTCGTGGCATACAACTTATGGAAGTGTTTATTCCCTCCATTATAGAACCTGGTAGAGATGATGGGGAAATAAAAGTGTTTTCAAAATTAGGACCGCTAGAAAATGTGTCTGTTGATCTATATTATGAGGGGGAATTATTTGAGAGTTATAGGACTGATAGCTCAGGCAGAGTATTGTTTTCTTCGCCTCATATTAATTATGATCATTTTTTTACTGTGACCGTTTTTAAGGAGGGATATCAAACCTTTTTTGATGAGGAACAGTATTATATTAGTTTGTTTCGTAAAGATTTTCTTTCTGATTTATTTATTGCTGTGATACCCTCTGAGATTCAGGAGGGAAGTGTTGTAACGGTTAAAGTAACTAATGATATTGGATTAGGTATTTCTGATGTGACAATTTGGCGGGGTTCAGATGAACTCGATGGAATGACTGATTCTGAAGGATTGTTAAATTTTTTTACTCCACCTGTTTTTATGGACACTCAGTTTTATATTTATGCAATTAAACCTGGGTTTAATTTTGCTGAGTCTTTTATTACTGTCAGAGATATGAGTGAAGACACTGCTAAATTATTTATTGAAGCCCCCTCATTTGTAAATGAATCAGAAGCCTTCTCGGTTATTGTAAAAGATGAACATAATGTTACGTTACCTGGTGCGATGGTGGTTTTCCACTCTCAGAAACAGTTCACAAATGAACTGGGTTTGGTATACTTTTATGCGCCTGCTGTCGCTGTTTCATCTTTTTATACCATTGAGGTGTATAAAGCAGGATATGTGCCTGCATTTTTCTTGATAGAGGTTTTAAGCAAAGAGGGCCCAACTGAACCACTCTCAAGAAAACTTCAAATTTCGATTCAACCCACAATCTTTGAAAAAGAAATATTTATTGTAACGATACGAGATGGTCTTGGAAATCCCGTGAGTAATGCACAGGTTAGTTTTAGAGGTACAACATTACACACAAATTTCAGAGGAGAAGCAAAGTTTTCAACTCCGGAGGTTGATTGGGATGAGGTTCATTTAATAACGGTGACAAAAGCAGGATATACGTCTACATCAACAAATGTAGTAATAAAAAATATCCAAGGTTTTGATTATTGGTATTTAATTGTCATTTTTACTGCTGTTTTTATTATTGGAATTGCTGCTTATATTCGCTATACAAGATACTATTAAAGAATTTTTAGATGCAATTGTTCAGCGATGCTTTGAACAATGTTGAATTCTTTGTTGGTAAGAAAACAATTGATGTCATTGTAGTCTTTTGCATGATATTCAGGATGGTATTGTGCCATTATATTTAGAGGTGCCCGGGAAAGATTGTCGGAGATCCAATGAAGTATCTTTTTTGAACAACATGCTATATGATTTGGCATGACAAGATGGCGAACTACAACATCTCCTTGTTGAGCTGCTATAGTATGGTTTCTTTGTATAGTTTTTGAGTACTCAGGAATTTTTGAGAGCCGCTGTGCGCATTTATCATTTCCATATTTGTAATCGGTGAGATACAGGTCGATAATTCCATTGAGTAATAGCATAGTTTCCGTTGAACAATACATATTGGAATTCCATATCTGCGGGATATTTAGGTCACATTCTTTTAGTACTAAAAGGATATAGTATAGATGTGATGTTGGATCACCACCAACCCAGTTCACATTTTTTGCCCCTTGGTTTTTTCTTGTAGATATAAGCTGTGATACTTCAGAGGGAGATAGTGATGTACCACATTGATGTTGGCTGATATCATAATTTTGACAGAAAACACAATGAAATGTGCAGCCAGAAAAAAATATAGTATGGGAGGGGACTAGAAAATATTCTTCGCCTCTATGCAGAAACTCTGATGCTATCCTTGAATTTTTTACTCCACAATCCCCTGCATTGTATCGCCTATCAATTTTACATCTTCGTTCGCAAAAGATACATTCTTGAAATAATCGATAGGCTAACTCAATTTTTAAATCTAATAGACTTTGTTGTTTTTTGTTACGTTCTATAATCTGTTTTTGTAATGCGATGGTATGTTTTTTCCATAATGATTCTGTCGATTCATTGGTATTAAATGAAACACTAACATTTTTACAAATAAGATACCTTGCTTTCTTTTTTTGTTTTAAAATACTATTATAAATAGGTAAATTTTGTTCAAGATTATTCATCGTTAAAAATTAGCTATATTGCCATTTTTTTTTTATTTTTTTGGATAGTTTTTTTTACTATTCTTTATAAAAATATACCCAGTTATACTTAAAAGCATTTCAAGATTAAATATATAAAACTACGTGGTTTTATAAACCCTTATTCTATTATGAATTGTGAGGAATATGTCTGAAATAATAAAATCAGATATTATGAGGGATGTTATAAGCGCTATTATAGAAGTTACTGGACGAAGAACCTTTAATAGCTATATTATAACGATTGTAAATAGCGTTATTTTCACACTTAAAAAACAATATAGCTTTTTACGATCTATAACAATACATGATGACTTTTATTCAGAAAACCATGAACTTATTACAATTTCAGATGAAATAAATAATGTTCCAATCTCTCAAATAGCAAAGTCAATTCATCACATACTGCGTGAGGTTTATAATCAACTTGAAGATGATGCCGGTCTTTATTTTATCAAAGAAATTAAAGAACATCTTGGAAATGAATATGTTCAGATATTACAAAGCAATGGCATAGATTTTGATCTCATTCAAAAAGAACAGCATTTACTATATGCTAAGAAAGACAGAAAATATGTTAATCAATCTCAAAAAGAACCTCTAGACTCTGAACATCCTGATAAAACAAGTATAAAATCTAAAAAACAAGAACCTATTTTAGACTATAGCTGGAAGGATGTATCAACATGGAAATATAATAACAATGTTTGCACTCTTTACAAATCAGATGGTTCTCTTCTTGATAAACTTGAGCTTGATTATCTAGTTGAAGATTATGTTAATCGCTATACAATTGTACAAGAACCTGAAGAAATTACAAGTACAATGATTGAGGTTTCAAAAAAAGAATATGAATTCCTCGAAACTATCTATTCCAGAGATCTTGATATTGATATGGCTAAGGTTTTATTACATATTTCAAAGCCGGACATTGATAAAATGGTTAAGAAATTCCTTGATTCTGGAATACTTACCCATGTTACTGATAATGAGGTCAAACTCACACGTAAAGGTGTTTTGTTTTTACTTGAACATCATTCATAGAATAATCTCAGAGGTCATCTTGTACTATTATTTTTTTAGCGTAATTGTTGCTAAAATTACACGAAATATTATATAAAAGATTTTTCATTTCCCAGGCGAGTAAAAAATTATGCAACAAAAAAAATATGACTATATAGCTGTTGAAAAATCATGGCAGCATAAATGGTTTAACGAACAGATAAATATTGCAGTAGAGAAAAATAAAAAAAAATTTTTCATTCATTTTGCTTATCCTGGTGTATCTGGATATTTACATGTTGGTCATATGCGGGGATTTACCTATTGTGATGTTATTGCTCGCTATAAAAAAATGAGGGGGTATGATGTTTTGTTTCCTGCAGGGTTTCATGCTTCTGGAATTCCCTCTGTTGGTTTTGCAAAAAAAGTTGAACGAGCTGATAAAGAAACCATTGACATATTGAAGAAAAACGGATGTTCAACTGAATTGATAAAAAAACTTATTGATCCTTATGAAGTAGTGAAATATTTTAGTACGGTGTATGTCGAAGATTATTGGAAGCGTTTTGGTTTTTTTATTGATTATTCACGCTTGATGAATACAATTTCTGATGGATATAAAAAATTTATTTCATGGCAGTTTCAAAAACTTAATGACAAACAGCTGTTGATACAAAAACCACATTTTGCTCCTTTTTGCCCTCATTGTGGCCCTGTTGCTGTTGATAAATCAGAAACAGATGTACTTTGTGGTGGTTCATCAGAGATTTTAGAATTTACTATAATTAAATTTAAATTATCTGATGGGACGATTCTGCCTGCAGCAACACTTCGCCCAGAAACCATTTTTGGTGTGACCAATATGTGGGTGAATCCATCTGTTGAATATCATAAAATAAAAGTTAACGATGAAGTATGGATTTGTTCCCAGGAATGTATCAATAAGCTTTCCTATCAGTATGATTCCATTGTTTATCTTCAGGAAACAATTTCAGGGCAACAATTAATCGGTAAAAGTTGTACTATACCAAAAATTGGTAGAGAGATTCCAATTCTTTCGGGTACTTTTGCTGATCCAAAAATTGCCACGGGAATTGTTATGTCTGTTCCTGCTCATGCACCGTATGATTGGATTGCATTGGTGGAGTCAAAACAGAACATTGATCCTATCTGTATTATTGATGTCAAAGATTTTTCTGGTAATTTTGCCAAGCAAGTTTGTGATAGTTTACAAATTATTAGTCAAAATCAAACAGAGAAGCTTGATGAAGCAACTGAACTTGTCTATAAAAAAGAGTTTCATACAGGGGTTTTAAATAAACACTGCGGAATATATGAAGGGGTTAAGATCTCTGATATTAAAGATACCGTAAAAAATGATCTTATTGCTGAGAACCAAGCTGCAGTTATGAGAGAGTTTTCAGAAGATGTTATTTGTCGATGTAAAGAACATGTTGTTATAAAAAATATCCCTGATCAATGGTTTATTAAATATAGTGATGAACAGTTAACCAATGAGTCAAAACAGTATGCACAGACTATGAATATTTATCCTTCTGAATATAAAGAGGATCTACCAAAAATTCTTGACTGGTTTGATGATAGAGCTGTTATCAGAAAAGGTTCATGGCTGGGAACTGAATTTCCTTTTAAAAAAGATTGGATTATTGAGCCAATTTCTGATTCGACTTTATATCCAGCATATTATATTATTTCAAAATTTGTTAATGAACAAAAACTTTCAGTCGATGAGATGACTGGTGAATTTTTTGATTATGTTTTTCTTGGGATAGGTTCGCCTCGTAACAAGATGTGGGAAGAGGTGAAATCAAGTTTTGATTATTGGTATCCTGTTGATATTAATCTTGGCGGAAAAGAACATAAAACAGTTCATTTCCCTGTTTATATCATGAATCATGTTGCAATCATGCCTAAGGAAAAATGTCCACAAGGCTTATTTGTTCATTGGTGGGTGACACAAAAAGGGAAAGAAAAAATAAGTAAATCAAAAGGCGGTGCTGAGCCAATTCTTGAAGCTGCCAGATTGTATGGTGTTGATGCCATGCGTTTGTATTATACTCATGTTGGTTCTCCTTTTGTTGATATTGAATGGGATGCTGACATTGTTAATAAATATAAAAATAGAATTAGTAGTCTGTATAATTTCATTATTGAGTTGTCAAAGAAAGATGAATCAGAAATAAACCATATTGATAATTGGTTGATTAGTAGGCTGTATCGTCATATCAAAACCATTTCTGATGCGTTTGAACATTTTGATCTTCGGATCGCAGCAAATGAGGTTTTCTTTGAAATGCAACGAACCATTCAATGGTATATTAAAAGAGGTGGTGGAAATAAAAAAGTTCTACACCACTTTTTATCGGCTTGGATTCCATTGATTTCTCCAATTGCACCTCATCTAGCTGAAGAACTCTGGGTGGCTAGTGGACACTCCGGATTTGTCTCGAAAGCATCATTTCCCAGTTTTAATGAAAACAAGTTAGATGCTGAAGTAGAGGTTGGTGAATATCTTTTGTTGGCAATTATTGAAGATATCGGTGAAATATTAAAAGTAACGAAAATCAAACCACAAAAAATCTGCATCTATGTGTCACCCAATTGGAAAAAAGATGTATTTACGCAAGCTATAAATATTGCTCAATCAGGTAATCTGCAACCCGGTGTTCTGATAAAAAAAGCGTTAAGTGATCCTAGGTTAAAATCTCAAGCAAAAGAAGTTTCTTCATATATTGGAAGACTTCCAAGTGAAATAAATAAACTCAATGAATCTGATCGTGAACGATATCTGGTTGATATTGATGAAAAAAAATATTTGCAATTATCAAAAAAATATCTAAGTGATCTATTTTCTTCAGATATTGAAATCTATGCTAGTGATGAAGAAAATATCTATGATCCTTTACATAAATCTAGGTTTGCAGTTCCTTTGCGTCCTGCTATCTATATTGAATGATAGTAGTTAATTATATTTTTATACATTGTAGGTATGTAGGAGTGTGAGGTTGTTTTAATGAATGTATTAGTTATGTATTATTCAAAAACTGGAAATACGAAAAAACTTGCCAATGAAGTTGCAAAAGGAGTTCAGCAAATAGAAGATGTAAATTGTATGCTTAAATCTGTTTCTGAAGTGAAAGAAAAAGATTTTGTCTGTGCAGATGGCATTATTGTTGGTTCCCCAGTATATTTTGGTTCAATGGCTGCACCGGTTAAAGATGTTTTGGATAAGTTTGTTGGCGTTCGAAAAAAGATGAGTGATACTGTAGGTGCTGCTTTTGCTACATCTGGTGATCTCTCTGGTGGTAAAGAAACCACCTTAATCTCTATTCTTCAGGCATTATTGATCTATGGAATGATTATTGTTGGTGATCCGTTAGATTCTGGTGGGCATTATGGTGTTTCTTGTGTTGGAGTTCCTACTCAAGAAGATGCCAGACATGCAGAACAATTAGGGAAGAGAGTTGCAGTACTTGTCAAAAAGATAGCAACAGAAAAATAAGGAGAATGCTTATTTTTTTCTCCATTTTATAATAATGAAAAGTGATAGTACTCCTAGCGCGATTATAAGCACAATCATTGTAGCAACAAGAGCTGTGGGAAAGAGATTGACACCTGTAGAAATAATATCTGATTCTGCGACATTTCCCGCGGCATCCTCAACAACTATTTTAAATTCATAATATCCATCCCCTTCAATGGCTTCAAATTCCCATTCAAATGGCTCTGATGTCAGAATTCCATAACTTATCCATGCCCCTATAAATGTTCCATTTTCAGAATAGCGATAGAAGAGTTCAACCGATTCAACACCTGATCCATCACCATCATGGGCAAATGCTGAAATGATTAATGTGTCATCTAAGCTCCATCGAGTATCCATATAGGGTAGGGTGACGTCAACATATGGTTTATTTTGGTCCTTATATATGATATATCCCTGATCCTGGGTTATTATCCGCTCATTGCCAAGGGTGTCATTAATCCAAAACATCAAGACATATTGTTTTTCGTTATCCATCATTTGCCAAAATTCTTCTTTGAGCTGCCATGGTTCATTATATGTTCTTTTGCTTATGTTTGATGCAATGGTTATCCATTCAGATGTATCAAAGTTAGGTTGATATTTTATGGTATGCAGTAAGAAATCATCGCTGAATTCTATTGATATGCTTGGACGCTCTTTAAACCAATTTTCTTCAGGGTATACTGGTTTACTGGGGGATTTGTTATCCATAATAAAGTTGGTATCTCCTTTATCAGGGAATTCTTCGACATTTCCGACGACATCATATGCTATTGTACAAAGCTCATAGTATCCACCGCCTTTTTTATTGATAAACTCCCAACTTGGCTTAAACTCCCGAGTTGGCTCTGGATTTTTTGATTCGTCATAATAGATCCAATTTCCAGAAAAAGTAGGTGTTAATGAATAACGGTAGTATAATTCAACTAGGTCAACCCCACTTGCTGAGGTTTTATCACCGGGATCTTGCGCTGTTGCATTTATGATGACATATTCGGTATTAAATTGTGATCCATTTGTTTCATCGCTTATGATTGAAATTGGTTTTAGAATATCTTGTTTTAATTCAAATTTTTGAGAAGCAGTATTATTGCCAAAATCTTTTACTTTGAACGTGATTTCTCTCAATCTGGTAGTATTTTCTGCAAATGGTAATGTTGATATATCAACACTTAGGACAGAAAAATTCACTCCGTTTGAACCGGTATACGCTGGTACGTTTTTATACGTCAAGTTTTTGTTATTTTCAGTATCATACTTAAGAGTGTACTCTGATTTTTCCAGATATAATCCTGTCTGATTATCCCATACTTCTATGCTGAATTTTGGTGTCGTTGTGTTAAGCCATCCATCGGGATTTGGTTTAAAGCTTCTTTTGACTATATTTGGTGGATGATTATCTACCTTAAAGGTTATTTTCCATGAATTTATACTTGGGTTTACTGATAGATTATCAGCGCTTAATTCAGCTTTGAGATAAATTGTTCGAAGGCCGGGTAACTCCCCTAGGTTAAGATTATCTCCAGTTGACACATCTCGAAGATTTTCTTTGTTATTGTCAAGGATGCTGAATCGTATCGTACTTCCATCTGGTTTTGTATAGTTTGCGTGGAATTGACCCCACCATGCTCCTGTTGGTAGATTGATAGAAATTGAGGTAAATGCCCCGGTCATCTCTCTATTTAACTCCTCATAAGCACCATAGGCGTATAATGTTCCATCTTCATCAGAGATAAATAGCATACCATTAGAGATAATAGGTGAAGAATATATTGGTGATCTTGCAAAGTATTCATTTTCAAATGTTCTTCGTTCCCAGGCAATTGAACCGTTATCTCTGGTGTTAAGTGCAATAGTTTTTCCAGAAGGTGTACCAATATAGATATGCCCGTCAGCATACGCTGGAGATGAAGTTACTAAGTTTTTCCGCAGAGTTGAATAAACTTCTTTTTGCCATATGATAGCACCTGTTTTTGTATTTAATGCATAAATATTCCCTCTTAGTGAGGCAACATACAATACTTCATTGTATACTGCTGGTGTTGAATCAGCGTTTGCAGCAAAAGGAAGTGCGAAACATATCTGATTTTCCCAGAGGATTCTTTCCGTGCTTTCTGGATTGATATCTAAAGCTGTTACAAATAATCCTGACTGTTTTTTTGATGTAATAAAAACTGTATTATCATAGATGACTGGTGAGGATCTTTCAACAGATCCTACATCTGCGGACCAGAGCAGGTTTGTTGTTTTATCTCCATTTCCTTCTGCATCTAATACAAAGAAGGTATCATGCTGAGACATTTTTGATTTACAGGCAACAAAAACCATATCATTATATACTGCAGGGGTAGAGTAACTTCCTGCTGGAAGGGTATATTCCCATAAAAATGCATCATGGGTGGTGGTAAATTCTCCTGATGTTGGGACTTTATTTAAATCTAAAGCAATAACTTTGTTTGTATCTAAATCTGAAAATAATTTGGTATCTCCTGTCCATGATGTTATGAATAATTTATTATCATATACTACAGGTGAAGCATAATAGCTTATTTTTTCTTCATATTTAAATTTCCATATATTAGTGAAATCTTTACTAACTCCAAAAATATAATTTAACTCACTACCTCCATCTTTTGAATGCCCCGAAGCAACAATAATAAACTCTTCAGTTAAGAGAGGGGAGTTATAGTATTCACGAGCTACTAAATCAATACTATCTGGTTTATCTACATTAAGTCCTTGTATGTCATATCTTAATAAATAACCACTATGATTAAAAATATAAAGAAAGCCGTCACCAATTACCGGGTTATTAAAACCGCCACCAACAGCATCATCCATACTGGTATACCACTGTAATGGAGGATTTTTGTTTTGCGGTCCTTTTGAATCAGTAGCCCTGGTGTTTTGAGGATTATATCCCATCATTGGCCACTCTCCTTGCAATGAGGAAATGTTGATGGAACCATCATCTACATTAATCATTGTTTTTGATTCTATTCTATATGATGAATTAAATGAATCAGACCATTCTTTTGTATTTGTTTGCCAGGTAACTGCCCAATTATATAGTTTAGGTGTTTGTGAAGATGTTTCGCTTGTTAGATTTGACCGTATATATAACTCAGTGATGGCATCTGGTCCAGACGTGGGTATATTGTTTAAATATATGGGGGATTGGGTGAAACCTTTAGTATTGGATCCTGAGAAATAGTTATCTGGTATAGGTACAATTTTTCCGTCATCTTTTGGATCGTACATCACTTGATATCGTATTTGAGTTTTATCTGGCTGATAATCACTCCAAGTTAACATTTCCCAATAAAAATCTTTTTGTGGAGGTGATATTGGATTTTTTGTTGTTATATAACCTGGTCCAGGTTCATATGCTTTTTCTGATTTTGAAATAACTTCAATATAATCCACAGATAAGGAGCAGGTTCTTAGTATAAAGGGTGCAGTTGCCACAACTCGTACATAAAAATAGTTGTTTTCCATAATGGCAAGTTCTGCATTGTCTTCATCAATTGTTTCGTTAAATATTATCGTACCTGTAGCATTTTGAGTACTGTCAAGTTGTATCCATTTTGATGCAAGTTGATATGGTCCAAATCGCCAATAATATATTTTGAGATCTTGTATATTTTCAGCAGCACCCTTCCAATATATTTTAATCTCCCCGATTGATTCAGGTCCAACATCAAGTTGGAATCGATATTCTTGAATAACTTGTCTAAAAATAAATCCTACTGATTGACGAGTGACAAGTAAGTTGTTATCTTTTTCTTTTATTGCGTTATATTCACGAGCATTAAATTCTGAGAATCGGGGGTTGTCTGGCGTGTTAAAAAATGAGCTAAAAAAGCCTGTTCCTAAATTAATTGACCTATGTATTGATGCTTTATGCGGGAAATCTTTTTCAGCAAAATTATAGACTCGTGGACGGGTATCATGAGGTAAAGAAATCACCCCACTTGTTAGATCAATGCTAGAGTTTTGAATAATGAGGTTTTCTTCTGCTTGACCTAGGTCTTGATAGATAAAGTCTTCAGACCATATACCATCATCATCATTTATAGTGATAGCGGCGTTTGTAATAGGAGATAATGATACAAATATAATAAGAAGTAATGTAATAAGACTGATTGATTTTTTTATTTTGGTGAAGGTATGCATATTTTTTCAATCTCCTTCTATATAAATTAATTAGTTATTATATTAATTTCATGTACTTAAATACTTTGTTATACATTTCTTATCATTTTTTTCTTTCTTACTCCTATTGTTTTGCAGTTTATATACTGTTTTTGGAGCAGTATTTTGATTGTCATAAATTTATAATACGATTTATATTCTAATAAATATTGTGTTTTTATTTTTTTTAATTTTTATTTTTTAGTTATAAAAACTTATAGTTTTTCCAACTATTTTCCAAATAATCTTATACTACAAGTATCTGAATATCCATCACATTAGTCCCTGTTGGACCGGTGAGAAACAAATCTCCCAATGGTTTAAAAAACATGTACGAATTATTATTTTTTAAAAACTCATCGGGATCAAGATTTTTGTTTTTCCCCCTCTGAAATGTAAAACCATCGGCTATAGCACCAGCTGCATCAGATCCCCCATCAATTCCATCAGTTCCTAACGATGCAAAAACAATACCGCTCTCAGCAATTTTTTCAACAACACCTAAAACCATTTCCTGATTCCTCCCACCACTTCCTGATCCTTTTACCGTTACTGTTGTTTCACCACCTGAAATAAAAACCCAATCATTCTTTAGCGACTGATAGGATGTTGCTTTATCAATAAGATATCGTCCTATTTCTCGGGCTTCACCTGTTAAACTTGTAGTCAACAGCATCGTCTGATATCCTAACTTTTTAGCTTGATTCTCAGCTGCTATACAGGCAAGTAAATTATTTGCAATTATGCAATGATTTACCTTCTCAAAAAGTTGATCATCAGGCTTTGGGGTTTCCGTAATTTCTCCCTTTATACCGTTTTTGATGACGTTTTGTACAGAATGAGGAATCTTCTTCCAGATATGATATCGCCGTAATATTTGAAATGCATCAGTAAAGGTTGTTGAATCAGGATATGTTGGCCCTGAGGCGATAAATTCCAAGGGATCATAAACAATATCAGATATCACCAGAGACACAACAGTTGCCTTGGTATATTTAACGAGTTGTCCTCCTTTTACATGGGAGAGATGTTTTCGTATTGTATTAATTTCGTTTATAGTAGCACCTGAGCGGAGAAGTAAATCAGTTGTATCTTGAAGATCGACCAAATTTACTCGAGGTTTACACAATACTGCAGATCCACCACCAGAAATTAATACAATCAGCAAATCACGTTCTGTACATTTCAACGCAATTTCTAACGCCTTTTCAGCACCTTGTATACTTTTATTATCAGGAAGAGGGTGACTGCCAATGATAACTTCAATGTTTTTATGGTTGATTATTGCTTTTGAATCATTAGTTATAACAACACCTGAATGAATCGTTATATTATCACAAATAGCTTGAGCCATTCCTGCACTTGCTTTACCAAAACCTATAAGGTAAATAGTATCAAAACAAGTAGGATCAATTGTTTTATCTTCACATACTATTTTTGATTCTTTAATTCTGTTTTTAACTGAGATATACGGATCAACTGCGTGGACTGCTGCGTTAAGTATCTCAAGAACATCTTCACGTTTATGTTTTATTTCAGAGGTTTGACCATTGTTAATTAATTGCTCTCTGTTTTTAAAAATCATATTATTTTCCAAAGTTAAGCTGCTTCATAAGATTTCGTCTCATCTTTCTATCACTGGAAAATCCTTTCATCATTCGTTTTGTCATATTGTAATATTTCAACAACTCTTTGACATGCTTGTGTTCAACACCAGCTCCTCGAGCTATCCGCTTAATTCGAGATGATTTAATAAGATCTGGTTGTTGTTTTTCCTCCTCTGTCATAGAGTCCATAATCACACGGAATCTTTGTAATTTATCTTGTGTTTGGTCCATATCCGCTTCTTTAATTTTTCCTGACTGTCCAAATGGAAGCATTTCTGCAACTTTAGATAAGGGTCCCATGCCAGATATCATCTCCATTTGGTCATACATATCATTAAGATTGAATTTGCCAGACATCAACCGACGAGCTGTTTTTTCCGCATCTTTTCCTTTTAATGAATCTTCTGCTTTTTCTAAAAGAGATTTGATATCTCCCATCCCTAGAAGTCGGGAGATGAATCCTTGGGGATCAAATTTTTCAAAATCTGATGAATGCTCACCTGTACCAACAAAAACAATTGGTGAACCAACTTCAGCAGCAGCAGATAATGCTCCTCCTCCTTTCGCAGTTCCATCAAGTTTTGTAAGAACAATACCCGTGATGCCTATGGCATCGTTAAATGCTTTTGCTTGTGGGCCTGATTGTTGACCCATTGCTGCATCCATGACAAGAAGCTTTTCATCTGGTTTTGTGGCTTTAAAAATCTCTTTCATTTCATCGATGAGATCATCCTCAAGTTTATGTCTTCCTGAGGTATCAACAATGATGACATCAGCGGTTCGCTTGAATTTGTTTATTCCTTCTTTGACAACATGGACTGCGTTTTTCTGATTTTTTTCTCCATAGAAAGGTATTTTTTCTTTTTCCGCTATTTGTTTAAGTTGTTCATATGCTGCAGGGCGGTGGACATCACCAGCGATGACTGCAGGGCGAAGTCCTTTCTTTTTAAAATAATATGATAGCTTTCCACAGGTTGTCGTTTTTCCTTGGCCATAGAGGCCAACCATCATAATAATTTGTTTTTTGATAGGAAGTTCTCGTGATTCACCAAGGATATTAACAAGTTCATCATAAACGATACGAATAACGTGCTCTCGGTTGCTCATTCCTTTTGGTGGTTTTTCTTCTAACGCTCGTTTTTCAATGGTTTTTGATAGTTCTACAACGAGTTTGACGTTGATATCTGCTTGGAGTAATGCCCGCTGAATATCACGGATGACTTCTTTGACTAATTTTGCATCAACATGAACAGCATTTGCAATTTTTTTAATGGTTTGTTTCAGCGAATCTCCTAAGTTATCTAGTACCATAGTATCTATTCATGACATAATATCCATTGCATTAAAAGGTTATCGTCATTGAAGTTTTTTGATATCAAATAGAAATGAATTATTTGAATAAGATTCAATTATTTTCTATTGTTTTTATAAATTATTAGAGAATATATTTACTATTACTAGAGTTGGTTTTTTTTAAATCATTCAAAATCTTTATTTATAAATTGCTTATTTATAAATATACTTGCTTTATTGATAGATTCTTGAGGAAAAATGTTCTATTTTGATTTCCAAAAACCTTATATGCTCCTCCATGCTAATACTATTTGGGGATAATATTGAATGAAATAAAAAAGATATTACGAATAAGTTTTTTTTTACTGATGATTATTTTTCTTATCACTACTGCATATTCTGGTATGAGTATTTCTACTCTTGAATCAAAGACTTCTGTACTTACAAACGAATCATACAATTATTTTACTTATCCTGAAATGACTAGTCTTCTCCATGATTTAGCAGATGAGTATCCAGATATCGTTCATTTGGAATCTATTGGAACCACGTATCATGGTCGTTCTATTTGGATGGTGAAATTATCAAAAAATGCTTCTGTAGAAGAAGATCAACCTGGTATTTTATTGATGGGTGCGCATCATGGCAATGAAAAACCTTCGTTTGAGGCAGTGATTTTTTTTATTCAATTTGTAGTGGAGATGTATTATGAGAATCAATCAAAAAATCCAAATTCAATTATTAATCGTGATCTTATTGAACAATTGTATGATGATAATTCAGGTATCATGAAAGAAGACTTGTCTGCTGAACGCGTTCGAGAGGTATTAAATAAAACTCAGATTTATTGTATTCCAATGGTGAATCCTGATGGTGTAGCTGCTAATACTCGAAAAAATCGCGCTCCCAATTATGGTCCTGATGGAAAAAGTGATGTTATCACATCTTATGGTGTTGATCTGAATCGAAATTATGGTTTTCGATGGTTTTTACCCTATCTTTTTAAAGAGAATTATTTTTTTGAATGGTTAACTGATGATCGCAGTGGTATCTATCGTGGTACTCATCCTTTTAGTGAATTAGAAAGTACTGCTTTGAAAAATTTTGTTGAAACAAAAAATATTGCTATTTCACTAAGTTATCATGACTGGGGGGAGTGGATGATTTTTCCTTGGATGCATTCTAGTGCGTGGGTTCCTCACGAGCGAATGTTTCGCTCTGTTGGAGAAAATATGTCTCGGATTAATGAGTATGAATTAAGAATTTATGGGCAGTATGGTGAACGAGAGTATGTAATTCCAAGGTTTCAGGGAACTGTTGGTACGTCTGAGAATTGGTTGTATGCACGACGAAATATTCTTGCTTATACTATTGAACTATGTCCCTATCGTTCTCCAAGTAATCCTGCTATTGTGTATGATGCATGTTATCGACATCTTGGTGTGAATTTGTATGTTGCCGAGCGATCATGGACAATAGAAGAAGAAAAATTGACAACATATAAACCGACAATGAGCCAACCTTTCTTTTTTAATTTGTTTTTCTGATGACAGATATCCATACAAAAAAATCTAGTACAGATTGATTGGTTTGGATTTTTCCAAACGAATTCTTAGAATTTATATACTATAAAGGATTATACATAGTTTAGGTGATTGTGATGAAATTACATGTTATTCTTACGATAATTGTGGCGATTATTCTAATAGGCGCTGCAATGGTTATTGTGGTACAAAATTACAGAAAAGATTCAGATCAAATTGATGACATACCTTCCAATGGGGAAACGCCTGATGCGGTTGGAAATCTTTCATTTCATGATGCTGTTAATGCCTTTTCATTTGAATTATTTAAGGAATTGTTTGATTCTGATGAAAACCAGTTTATCTCAGCCTATAGTATTTTTACAGCTCTCTCTATGACCTATGAGGGGGCAAAAGGGGAAACTGCCAAACAGATGAAGCAAGTATTACAAGTTGAACAGGATAACGCGTCATTTCACCAGTATATGAAGAATCTGTATGATTCGCTTAACACTAAAAATGATTACTTTGATATATCTACTGCCAATGCGTTATGGGTGAAAGAAAATCTTGAACTTCTGGATGCATATTTAGCAATTATAAAAGAATATTACGGGGGGCAGGTAAGCCCTGTTGATTATGGTCAACCTGTTCAAGCAGCTGAGATTATTAATCAGTGGGTGGAAAATCAAACTAATGGATTGATTACTGATTTAATAGATGCTTCAATGATTACTCCTTTGACTGTTTTGATTCTTACTAATGCAATCTATTTTAAAGGGATATGGAAAACTCAATTTGAACCAGAAAATACGACACTTCGTCCCTTTACGACAAGTTCTGACAGTATCGTAGAAGTAGAAACGATGAGTCTTTTAGATATGTCTTATCGTTTTTCATATACGGAAAATGATTTTATGAAAATGCTGGAACTTCCCTACTCTGGAGAAGATATTTCTATGATGGTTATGCTTCCAAAAAACAATGATTTAGGTAGTCTTGTTGATATGCTTGATTATGAGATGTTTTCAAGTTGGGTATCATCATTAAATGCTAGGAATGTCGAGATTTATCTTCCAAAATTTGAAGTTGAAACAGAATATTCTCTAATAGAGTTTCTCAAAAATATTGGCATGGATATTCCTTTTACTGCAAATGCAGATTTCTCATTAATTACCGGAAATAAAGATTTGTTTATTAGTTCAGTAGTCCATAAAGCATTTATTGAAGTCAATGAGCAAGGAACAGAAGCAGCCGCAGCAACAGGCATAGTCCTACCAACATCAGTAAATGGGTCACCTTCTCCAATTATTTTTGATTGTAATCAACCATTTTTATATCTCATTTACCATAAACAGACAGACACAATTTTATTTATGGGTACAATAGAAGATCCTAGTTGATAAAAAATAAAATCAAAGATACGGTTTCAAGCTGGGGATGATTTTTCGTAAATCTTTTCCTTCAACGATGATATCAGCTGATTTTCGAACGCATTCATCCTCTGGGTTAAAAGCGATTCCTAATGCTGTGGTTTCAAACATAGGAACATCAAAACATGAGTTTCCAATAGCAGCACAGTGTTCTGGAGCGATGTTTAGTTTTTTAGAGAGTTGTTCTACATTTTTTTCTTTATTGGTTAGCTGTACCTGTAATATTCCTTCTCCTGTTAATCGTCCGTTTTCATCTTCCTTTATTCCATTTGCAAAAACGTAATCTATTCCTAATTCTTCCGCTATTTTTTCTGCAAGTATGTCAAGACCTGCACTTACAATTGCTGTTTTTATTTTTTCCCTCCGAAGAAATGATATTAATTCTTCTGCACCATTCATCAAAGGAAGAGTATATAAGATATTTTTTATGACATCTTTTGATGTCGGGCTTCCATTTGTATTCCAAAGTAATACATCGCGTTTGATAAATTCTAAATCATTTATTTTTCCTTTAAGATATTCGTTTACTGATTCTTGATTAGATGTTCCAAAATAATCATGGATGCTTTTCCAAGAACTTATTGAATCGACAAGAACGCCATCCATATCAAAAAATACTAGCTTAATCTTTTTTGGATTATCTACAATTTTTTTTATTTTATCTTTGTTATTTTTATAACAAAAATAGGTGCAATTGCTATCCATTAGGAGAAAATGATTATATTTCTCGTATAATAATGTTTGGAATATTATACCAAAAAGAGCTTTTTCTGCAGATTTGCCAACATATTTACTATATGTAAGGGGATTTCAGATGAATGATTTAGAAGAAATAATGAAAATAGGGGAACTTTTAGAGTTTTTTCAGGATCATTATAAAGAATACATTTAGACGTATTCTTTGTCAAAATGTATGATGAATAACAATTTCAAAGTATATGATTTTATTTCATTAATATAATTTATTAAATTTTGATTGGTAATCTGATAACTCTATTATGTTTTCTTTTTTTTCTTTTTTTATAAAAAATTAAATGGCTCTCTATGATACCATCTGACGTGCAGAAAAAAAATATTGGTATCTTCTCGATTCTTTTTGCTAGTATTATGTGGTCAGTGGAACCAATTTTTGCAAAATTATCCTATGAAACAGCTGATTTTTTGCAAACCTCAGCTATTCGAGCTCTTGGTGCAATACTTGTCGCAGGATTTTATATTATTCTTACCAATAAACCACGTGTAGTATTTGAAAAAAAAGAGATGTATCCTCTTGTGTATATTGCTCTTATGGGGACTTTGGTTGCTGATGTGCTATATTTTTTGGCATTAACACAAATACAGGTAGTCAATGCTGTTGTTATTGCTCATATGCAACCAATTTTTATAATTCTGTTTTCATTTCTTTTTCTTAAGTCAGATAAATTATCGTTGTTTGATTATTTTGGGATTTTATTTATGATGCTTTCTGCAATTTTAGTTACTACACGGTCTCTTGATAATCTTTTTTCTTTGCAATTTGGAACACTTGGTGATCTTTTTGTTTTATCTGCAACTATCGTCTGGTCAACTACAGCTATTGTAATGCGGAGATATCTTGTACATATGCATGCTGGATGTATTACATTGTATCGGTTTTTTATTGCGTTCTTATTTTTTATCCCATATCTAGTCTTTATTTCTGATTTATCTACTGTTAATTTGTATCAGATGCTTGTTGGTATTGTTGTTGGATTGGGAACGATTTTTTATTACGAAGGACTCAAACGTATTACTGCTGCACAAGCATCTGGTCTTGAGTTGTCTACTCCTTTTTTTGCTACTTTGCTTGCATTTGTCATCCTTGGAGAACTGGTTTCTTTATTGCAAGGTATAGGTATATTATTGTTGCTTGTTGGGATTGCCTGTTTCGTTAAAAGGGAACAATCTATTCAAGGAGGTGGAAATGAATAGGTTTAGTGATGCTGTAAAAACTTTACTTAAGGATGCAACGCTTACAACATTAGTATTATTAAAAATAATGATCCCTGTTAGTATTGTTGTTAAGTTACTTGCTGAGTTTGGATTTATTGAGATCATTGGAACTGGTCTTGCTCCATTGATGAGTCTTGTTGGTTTACCAGGTAGTTTTGGATTAGTTTGGGCTACTGCTATGGCAACTAATATTTATGGCGGTCTAATTGTTTTTTTTTCATTATCATTAACGCAAACCTTTACTGTTTCACAGGTTACTGTTCTTGGGGTACTTATTCTTCTTGCCCATAATCTCCCTATTGAGGCGCGAATAACACAAAAAGGGGGAATCCGACTCTGGTATATGCTTGTGTTACGAGTAGGTGGTGCATTTGTTCTTGGATGGCTACTTAATCTTTTCTTTACAACGTTTAATATTTATAACACTCCAAGTTCTCTTTTATGGTCTTCAGGCTTTGAGGATCCTTCTCTTCTGTATTGGGTTATTGGTGAATGTAGAAATTATTTCATGATTTTTTTAATTATTCTTGGTTTGTTAACATTAATGTATATATTAAAAAAAATTGGTGTTATTGAAAAACTTAATTCTTTGTTTGAGCCTGGTTTAAATGTGCTTGGTATGAGTAAGAATGTTGCGCCGTTGGCAATTATTGGGATGACTCTTGGCCTTGCATATGGCGGTGGACTGATTTTGAGGGAAACGAAAACTGGTTTGCTTTCTAAAAAAGATACCTTTCTTTCGTTGTCTCTACTTGGGCTTTCTCATAGTTTGATAGAGGATACTATCTTATTACTTACTATTGGAGCTTCTCTTGTTGGTATTTTATTGGGGAGAGTTTTGTTTACTATTGTTGTTTTGTTTATTATTATCTATTGTATTAATTATCTTTCTGATTATAGGTTTATGAAATATTTTTTTAAAGAAAGATAGGGAATACTTTTAA
Source organism: Thermoplasmatota archaeon (assembly GCA_046496795.1). Classification (GTDB taxonomy): domain Archaea; phylum Thermoplasmatota; class E2; order DHVEG-1; family DHVEG-1; genus JAUWYM01. The sequence goes on along the minus strand of JAWOGM010000039.1, from coordinate 10,608 downwards.
AAAGGAAATCATGCTTACGCTTTTCCATGGCATTACCACTGGATATATTAGGAAAAGCAATGAATCAAAAATTATTACTACTCTTAAAAGATGGAAGGCATATTGAGGGTAAATTATTAGGTTTTGATGAATATATGAATCTTGTTCTCGATGATGTTGAAGAAACAAAGGGTGAGGCGAAGAGAAGATTAGGAAGGATTATCCTTAGAGGAAGCAATGTAGTCAGCATATCATTAGTATAAAACGAAAAACATATATAGGGGTTATTATTATAGTACTAGTGGAAGGAATTCGGGCTGGTAGTTGTTGTTTTGTTAGAGTGCATCCCATCCCCTCCTAGTGAGGCCAGCCTCCCTTCCTTTTTTGTCAAGATATTTTTAAAAAGTGTTTTAAGGATCTTTAGTATTATTCATAGTGATTTTTATGGGGAAAATATATACTGTTCAGACTGGAGAACGTCTGCGATGTAGAGGATGGAAACAGGAAGCTATCCTTCGTATGCTTGAAAATAATTTAGCAAATGCTGAGATGCCTGACGATTTAATTGTTTATGGGGGTACGGGGAAGGCAGCACGAAACTGGGATTGTTATCATGCAATTGTAAAAACATTAAAAACGCTTGGAAATGATGAAACCATGCTTGTTCAATCGGGTAAGCCTGTTGCTGTTTTTAAAACCTGGACAACAGCTCCTCGTGTCCTAATGGCTAATTCCAATCTTGTTCCTCAATGGAGTACTTGGGAAAAGTTCCGTGAATATGAAAAGCAGGGATTAATTATGTATGGCCAAATGACAGCTGGTTCATGGTGTTATATTGGAACGCAAGGTATCATTCAGGGTACCTATGAGACTTTTGCTACTTGTGCGAAAAAGCATTTTAATAGTGATTTAAAAGGAAAAATTGTTTTAACCGGCGGTCTTGGTGGAATGGGTGGTGCACAGCCTCTTGCAGTCACTATGAATAATGGTGTCTGTCTTGCGGTGGATTGTGATGAAAAACGGATTGATAAACGGATTACTGCAGGTTTTTGTGATAGAAAAGCAAAAGATATTGATAATGCGGTATCTCTTGTACAAGATGCAAAAGAGGAACAGATTCCTTTGTCGGTTGGTTTGGTTGGGAATTGTGCAACGATTATGCCTACTCTTATCTCTGAGGGTTTTATGCCAGATGTAGTGACAGATCAGACGTCAGCCCATGATGAGCTTAACGGATATGTTCCTGCAGAGTTTTTTGGTGATTCATTAAAAAATGCTTTCCATTTGCGGGCTGTCAAACCTGATGAGTATATTAAAAAATCTATGCTGAGTATGAAGGATCATTGTCAGGCTCTTATTATATTTCAGAAAAAGGGTGCTGTTGTTTTTGATTATGGAAATAATCTGAGAGGTCAAGCAAAAAAAGCAGGGTTGAAAAATGCTTTTGATTACCCTGGTTTTGTTCCCGCATATATCAGGCCATTATTTTGTATTGGAAGAGGTCCTTTTCGTTGGATTTCGTTAACGGGTAATCCTAATGATATTTTGTTGACAGATAAGGCAGTTATACGATTATTTCCTGATGATACGGTCTTGGTTAATTGGATTAACCTTGCTGAAAAACATCTTCCTTGGGAGGGTTTACCAGCCCGGGTGTGTTGGTTGGGATATGAGGGGAGAGTAAAGTTTGCTCTAGAGATCAATAAGATGGTTCGAGATAAACTAATTGGGCCAATTGCTATCACCAGGGATCATCTTGATAGTGGAAGTGTTGCTTCACCGTATCGGGAGACTGAGGGAATGAGAGATGGTAGTGATGCAATAGCAGACTGGCCTCTTCTGAATGCATTGGTTAATTGTGCAGCAGGTGCTGATAGTGTTCATATCCATAATGGCGGTGGTGTTGGAATTGGTTTATCGACTCATGCAGGTATGGTTGTTGTCTGTGATGGTACTGCTGAAACTGATGATCGGATAAAAAGGGTTTTTATTACTGATCCAGGTATTGGTGTTGCCAGACATGCTGATGCAGGTTATACTGAATCAATAGATCTTGTTAAGAAAACAGGCTTGAAGATTCCTTTTCTAATTTAGAAAAAAATATTTTAGATATACCGTCAAAACAATCTACTGTATATCATTTACTTGACCATTTTTCTGTTTTTATTCTAAATTACCAACAACTTTCTTAACTTCTGAAAGTATCTCACAGGACTTCACTAGCTCTTTCATTGTTGTATGATCTGGATAGAGTGGTCTATCTTCGTCTAGAAATTCTACATATTTTCTGATAACTTCTTTTGCTTTTGTTACTCCTTTACCAAATGTATACTCTCTAAAATCTAATGCTTGTGCTGCAGCCATAAACTCTATTCCTAAAACCCCGTATGCGTTATCAAGGATTTGGAAGTTTTTTATTGCGGTGTTCATCCCCATAGAAACGAAATCTTCTTGATCTGCGGCTGCAGGAATTGATTGGATGGATGCGGGATTTGAAAGAATACGTTGCTCAACAATTAGTGTGTCAGCAGTATACTGGCTTAGCATTAACCCGGAAAACATACCTGCTCCTTTAGTGAGAAAAGCGGGTAAACCAACATTTAAAGCAGGATTATTAAGCCGGTTCATTCTTCGTTCTGATAATACACTTACCATAGTTATCGCAGTTCCTGCTATATCCATAGGTAAAGAAACCGGCGTTCCTTGGAAGTTTGCCCCGGAGAGTTGAAGATCTTCATCAGGGAAAAACACAGGGTTATCTCCAACACCATTTAGTTCTATTTCAACTTGTGAACGAGCATATGCTATGGCATCATGTGCGGAACCTATTACTTGGGGTGTTGAACGCATAGAATAGGCATCTTGGATTTTACATTGAATTAAGCCTTCTTTAAGGTCTCCTCCTGCAACTAATTTTTCAATTGCTTTTGCACTTCGTATAGCTCCAGAAAATCCACGGGCTTTGTGTAATTTAGTGTTATATGGTTTCATATTCGCTTTTAATGCTTCCAGTGACATAGCAGCAGCAATTTCTGCTTGTTTCAGCCAGTTATTTGCATCATATAAAAAAATAGCACTCATTGCGGTGAGAAGATTTGAGCCGTTAATAATTGATAATCCATCTCGTGCTTGAAGACCAGGACAAGGGATATTTGCTTTTTTCATTGCTTCTTTGCCGTCTAATAGTTCACTGTTGTAGTATGCTTCTCCTTCTCCCAACATAAGAAGTGCGATCTGTGACATGGGTGCTAGATCTCCACAGGCGCCTACTGACCCTTTTTGGCATACAAACGGAGTTACATTTTTATTTAACATTTCTACTAATGTTTGTGTAATCTCTAATCGACATGCTGATTGGCCATGTGCATGAACGTTGATTCGTCCTAGCATTGCTCCTCTAACATATTCCAATGGCGCAGGATCACCAATCCCTGCTGCGTGGTTATAGATAAGATATTTTTGAAACTCTTGGATTTGATCACTGGTTAATACAACTTCTGAGAACTCTCCAATTCCGGTATTGACTCCATACATGATTTCTCTATCTTTAATTTTTTTTTCCAGTAATGCTCGACATTTTTTTATGCGTTTGATTGCATCGGGATGAAGCGTAACTTTTTTATGATGACGTGCGACATCTATAACATCTTTAATAGATAGGTTAGAGCCTGTTAGTACTAGAGTCATAATAATTCTCCATTTTTTTATCTGTATCAATCTCTTATGTATTAATTTTCCTACCTGGTTAATAGCAAAAATATAAAAGATTTAAATTATGTGGATATGGTGATATGAATATTTCTCATTTCAAAGAATCTGAAGATACCTGGAATTGCATAGCAGAAAGTTTTGATGCTACGAGAAAAAAACCATGGGGTTATGTTATTGATTTTATTAATTCTTTGTCTTCTAATGCTATTGTTGCTGATATTGGATGTGGAAACGGTCGGCATCTTTTGTTATGTACGGAAAAATTTAAGATATGTATTGGCCTTGATATTTCTATAAATCTGCTTCATATAACTAAAAAAAAGGTTAATTCTCATGTAAAAAATATATTATTAATTCAGGGCAATCTTGTTAGAATTCCTTTAAAGGATAATTCTGTGGAAACTGTTTTGTTTATTGCCGCGTTACATAATATTAAAGGAAGAGAGAACCGAGTTTCTTGTCTAAAAGAAGTTAAACGAATTTTAAAACCTACCGGAAAAGGATTACTGAGCGTGTGGACTCAAGAGCAAGATCGATTTCGTGATTATTTTGTAAATAAAGATGATTCAAAAAAAGAATTTGGAGATATTTTGATCTCTTGGAATCGTGATTCAATAAATATTCCTCGGTTTTATCATTTATATAGAAAAGATGAATTATTAAATGATATTCAGGAAGCTGGTTTGAAAATAAATTTAATTGATGAATGCAAGATATGTTCAAAAAAATATCCAGATAATTATTTTTGTTTGGTTAGCAAAGGATAAGTATTAAAAATATATTGCTAAGATTAAAAAGGAAGCGTTATCTGTGGATATTATCAAAACAAATCATCTTATTAAAAAATTTAATGGCTTTACTGCAGTTGATGATATTTCTTTTTCTCTAAAAAAGGGGGAAATTTTTGGTTTTCTAGGGCCAAATGGTGCAGGAAAAACTACCACTATTAAAATGTTGACTACATTATTGTTTCCAACAGAGGGATCGGCAAAGATTTCTGGTTTTGATGTTATTAAACAACGTGATGAGGTAAGAAAAAGTATTGGTGTGGTGTTTCAGGAGCCTGCTCTTGATACTGAATTAACCGGCAGGGAAAATCTTGATTTTCATGCGCGTATGTATGGCATGTCTAAAGAGAAAAGAATAAAACGTATTAATGATGTCTTAGATCTTGTTGATCTTGTTGAGAAAAAGGATATTCTTGTGAAATTTTATTCAGGGGGGATGAAACGTCGTCTTGAGATTGCCCGTGGTCTTATGCATTATCCTTTGGTTCTATTTTTAGATGAACCCACCTTGGGTCTTGATTCTCAGACACGAAGAGCTATCTGGGAGTATATAAAAAATATGAATAAACAGGAAGAGACAACTATTTTTTTAACGACTCATTATATGGATGAAGCAGAGTATTTATGTGATCGTGTTGGTATTATTGATAAAGGTAAAATTCTTATTATTGATACAATTCAAAATCTGAAAAATTCAGTTGGTAATGATGTTATTACCCTTTTATGTTCAGATGCTCATCTTTTTAAGCAGGAGTTAGAAAAAGAGTCATGGATTAATAATAGTAAACTTCATAATTCATATTTAACTCTTGGAGTTGAGAAAGGGGAAGAGAAAATTCCTAAACTATTTGAATTAGCTCATTCTTTAAACATAACTATTAAATCAATAAATGTTCGTAAACCGACTCTTGATGATGTTTTTTTATATTTTACTGGGAGATCGATCAGAGATGTTGATGCTGAATCGCCTTTAAAGCAGATGGCACGGTTTTATAGCAAGAGGCGGTAGGTAATATGAGAAAAGAATTTCAGGCTATTTATGTGATGTGGTTGCGTCAGATGAAGCGTTCTTTTCGAGCGAAAAGTAGAATTGTTGCTAGTATTATTCAGCCATTGTTTTTTTTGGTTATCCTTGGGTCTGGTTTTCGTATTGCAACATTTGAAGATGTCACAGGTGATTATATTTATTTTCTTGCACCAGGTATTATTACCATGTCTATTATGTTTTCATCAATGTTTACAGGGGTTTCTGTGTTATGGGATAAACAGTTTGGGTTTCTTCAGGAAGTTTTAGTGGCTCCGGTAAAACGGATTTCGATTATTCTAGGGAGAACATTTGGTGGTGCAACTACTGCGCTTATTCAAGGTTTTATTATTTTATTTGTTTCTATTATACTAGGTATTGATTTACCAGATTTCATTGGTTTTATTCTGGTATTGATACTGATGGTATTAATTTCATTTACTGCGGTAGGGTTTGGATTGATAATTGCTACGAAAATGAATGATTTTCAGGGTTTTCAACTTATTATGAATCTCATTATTATGCCGTTGCTTTTTTTATCATCTGCATTTTTTCCTATAGGGAAATCTTCTCCTGAATGGCTTCGGATACTTTCACTTGCAAATCCTTTGTTTTATATGGTTGATGGAATGCGGGGTTCTTTGACAGGTGAAAATAATATTTTTCCTCCAATGCTTAATATTGGCATAGTGCTGCTTATTTGTTTGGTTATGATGGGTATTGGAAGTTATCTTTTTTCTCAGAATGAGGCCTGATACTATTTTTTTTATGTTATGTAATGCCGTTTATCTGTTGTAATTTCAGAGATATTTTTGAAAAAACAGGTTTTATAAATCATTACTTAATACATGGTTGTGGTTTAGGGATTATTTGAATGCCAAAAAGTAGTAAAAAACAAATTGATGCGGATGAAAAACAGATTGTTAATATCTTGAAACGAAATGCTAAAGATAGTATCGATGTTATAGCGAAAAAATGTGGTTTTTCAAGACAAAAAGTCTGGAGAATTGTTAAACGGTTGGAGAAGAATAAAACAATCTGGGGATATAGTGCTGTTGTTGATGATGAAAAAATTAATATTAATCATTACACTATTTCTGTAAAAAGATCAATGAAACCTATTGATGATTTTATTTATAATGAGATTCAGCATAGGCGTTTGGATGAATATTATCCTGAATTAAAGATTATGGTTGAGGATATCTTGTTTGTGAATGGTAAATATGATTTTATTATAACATTGACTGCTCCGGGTATTGTGGAAACTAAAATGTTTTGTGAAAAAATATTCCAAAAACTTAAGGATTATTTATCTGATTATGAGATTCTTGAGACTATTACTCCTATTAGGAAGAATGGCTTGCGCAATCCTCATTTAACGCGTCAGATTAAATCGTTGTTATGATTTAGTATGCATTGCATTGTTAAATGTTTGAATCATATTTTTTAATGCACAGGCAATTGTAACGGGTCCAACTCCTCCCGGAACTGGTGTGATACATTTTACTTTGTTTTTTACTGATTCAAAATCAACATCGCCACAGATTCCATGTGATGTAGGAATAATTGCTACATCAATAACGCAAGCACTGTTTTTAACATGATTTGATGTAATAAGCTTTGGAACACCAGCAGCTGTAATTACAATGTCTGCTGTTGAGGTAAATTGCTTAATGTCAGCTGTATAGATATGACAGACGCTAACAGTTGCATTTCTATTTAGCAGTAATGCAGCTAGTGGTTTTCCTACAATATTACTATGATTAACAATGCATATCGTTTTTCCACATAATTGGATTTGTTGGTTTTTTAAAATTTCCAACACTGCTTGAGGGGTACATGGGATTATTGTTTCATTTCCAAGAATTGTTTGTCCCATGTTGTAGGGGTGAAATCCTTCAACATCTTTGGTAGGATTAATATTACTCATAAGGGTATCTTGGGATATATGTGATGGTACGGGATATTGTATGAGTATTCCATGGATTGTTTCATCATTGTTTAATTCATCAATTTTTGTAAGAAGTTCTTTTTGAGAGACCTTTTCATCAAATATTAACTGACTGGAATTGATTCCCACTTGTTTACATGCTTTATCCCGGAGTTTTAAATAAAGTTTTGACCCAGCATCATCACCTATTAACAAGGTGATGATATGGGGCGTTTTATGATATATTGATTGTAATGATTGTACTTGTTTGGATATCTCTTTTTTAATTTGATTTGAAATTTTATTACCATCAATTATTGTTGATGTCATGGGTAATCAAAAAAACAATAATTTACTGTTGTTTTTAAGGCTTGGCTTTTATACCTATGGCATAGAACTGGGGAAAGAAATTTAGTTGTGTTTCGTTATCAAGAGATTTAAGATATTCATATTCCCATTGATCTATCTCATCGTTTTTTAGCCCTGCATCTTTCATTACCTTTATGTAAAAATCTCTTGAGCGAAGATAATATTGTTTATCTTCTTCGCAGGTCCATATCCTATTATTTCCAATACCAATTTTTGTTTCTAGTCCTGCTGCAATAAATATCTCTCGAAGTTTACGTCCAATATGGGGGTCTCCTCCTTTTTTTCTTATCGCTTCCCCTGCAAATAATGGATCAATCTTTTCATGTTCAGGCCAGTGTATTTTCCCTCCGTAATCTGGTTCAAGTGATGCAAGAACTTTACCAGTTGGTTTAGTCACCCGTGCCATTTCACTGACTACCTTATAGGGATCATCTGCCCACATAAGGGTTAGATTGCAGGTTGTGATATCAAATGTTTCATCATGAAAAGGTAACGCTTCTGCGTTTGCAATTAATAATTTAATATTTGCGTAATTTTTTAAAATTTTTTGCGCAACATTAATCAGTGATGCCGCTCCATCAAGAGCATAGACCTCTCCTTTCGTTAAACGAGCGATATCTTCTGTTACAAAACCTGCTCCACATCCAACGTCAAGAACATGATGCGCATTGACTAAACCTACTTCTAGATAAAGAGGTAATCTTTCTTCAGCAGTTTCTAATGCTTGAAGTTCTAATTTTTTTATAAAATTAGGTATCTCTTTTGCTGAGCGTTTATGGAATTTGTCATAAAGATTATCTTTCATTTATAGAAAAAGTATTATTGTTTCTATGTTTAATATTTTTCTTTTTAAGAAATAGTAAAAAAGAGAGGGCTTGATATACAAGAAGAGGTGATCTAAAAGCAACCAAGCCCTCGAGGAGTTAGTCTGGATGTAATGGTTTATTTTTTATGTTTTAATTCCATGACTTCTTCATATTTTCCAACAAATACATATCCGTCGTCACATTTTCTAAGTAATCCTTCGCTTTTCATTAAATCAAAAAGTTTGTTAGATATTCTAATATTTTTTTCTTTTTGTTTTTGTTTTAAGAGTTTTATTTCATAAGTATGGTCTGGTTTATCAAAAAGACTTTCCTGCCCAAGGTCGTATATTATATTTATTCTTGCCATGATTTATCTCCTTTTCCATCTATCATTGTTATTATATATCATGTTAATAATTAACAATAATGGTATTTAAACTTGTCTTGTCTTTCTCGCAAATTGAAATTATGACAATCCAATAATTATTTAATGACAAAAAAATCGTTGGTATTAAATTACCAATATACCCTGTAAACGATATAGATGCATATCTATCTACATTATCGTGTACACCAAAGATTTATATAAATAATAAACATCTGAAGGAGTAAATAAAACTAAGGAGGATGGAAAGAAAAATGCAAGAAACATTAAAAACAATCGGAAGCTGGTTATTCCTAATAGGAATCGTTATATCGGTCATTATAGGCATAGTTTTTGCTGCAGAACTCTGGGCAGATGCAAATGGCTATGTAACAATACTATTGGCTGTATTAGGATTTGTTGTTGGTATATTATCCTTCTTTGCAGTCGGTAATATAACAAGAGATAGAGTACCAACATTTCTCATAGCCGCATTGTTGTTGGTTGGTATTGGTGCAACCTCAACATGGTTTGGGCAGCTCAATGTAATTGGCCCCTATCTGGAATATATTGCTGGAATGCTTGCAGTATTTGTAGCACCCGCTGCAGGTCTATTGGCCATCAGAGCTATCTGGGATGCAGGGAAAACTGAAGAAATCGAAAGAGTTATCCCAAAAATGCCTGGACACTAAAAAGAGAACTTATCTCTTTTTTTCTTTTTTTTCATTGTATAGAAAGTATATGTTTTCTCTGATAAAAAAATTCATGTTTTTTTTGTGTTCAGCATTTAAATGAGTGAAATAATGTTTTTTAACTGCTTTTAAAACCAAATTATTTGAGGTAAAATGTAATCAAAACCTGTAAATTCTTTTTTCGAAAGTTAGTATTACAACAACTTTCGCATGCCATTTTGTTTCTAACCAAAACGTATCTTTATTCTATATATGCTCTAAGGATAACATTAAACCTTGTACTATATTAGAATGCTAAATAGAGTATATGCGAAAAATATGTTTTATGGTAATTTCTTTGCTAATTCCCATAGATTTTTAAATTTTTCATTCAGTAGTTCGATATCCTCTAAATTAACATATGCAGTTCCAACATAACATGGCTCAGTACTCTGCTGGGGAAGTATTTTAATTCCATTTACTGCAAGTTCTTTACCAAAGACAAAATTTCTCATTGTGCCTGAGCATTTCTCTGAAAAACATCGAATATCTAAATTATCTGAATAGGCTTCTTTTAGTTTTTTTGCCATCTCTATTTTTGATTCTGAATCTATAATCAACTCAACCTTTGCATCAAGTTCTAAAAACTTTTTAAAGAAACTAATAAATGGTTCATCAAAAAGCCGCTCACCACCAATTTGCATCTTCAATTTATTATTTTTCTCTAAACAGTTATGTAATAAATTATAAAGGATCCATTTTCCACTATATCGAAGTGTCACATTTCCATTTCTTTTTATTTTTATGCCATATGTCTTAAAATTTTCATCATAAAACTTTCCATATTCTGCCAGACGAGTTTGCATTACATTATATGTTTCGGTAGCAACAACTGTTTTCAGATTATCTTTAATGTCCTCCCATATAACCTTAGGATGCACAGGAAGGTAACTTTCTCTACCAAAA
>JAWOGM010000047.1:0-17252 GCA_046496795.1 Thermoplasmatota archaeon | reverse complement strand
AAAAACAACATCATCAGAGGAAGAAACCTCAACCAACATAAATTCCTTCATTGAGATATCACGTGAATTATCTACAGCGGCGAATCCAGAAATACCAACAGCTCCAAAAAACAAACCTACTACCAAAACACTTACTAATTTTGACTTATATATATACATATAATTTACCCCTTAAATCATAGTAAAACAATAAAAGCCTTATTCTTTATATAATTATGGGTTTTATAAATACGGAATAATGAGAAAAAAAAAATTTATTCAAGAGAATAATGGTATTTTATTATGAATAGCGCCGTCTGCCGGACTCGAACCGGCGACCGCTCGGTTAACAGCCGAGTGCTCCACCAACTGAGCTAAGACGGCATGAGATTGTACCACCAGAATTACGGAGTTGTATTAAAACATTTTGTAAAAAAATATATCTAAAGAAAAAATAAATAAAATATAAATAAATATAACATATTTCAATAGTGTGAAGTACAAACAATTAGGAAATAAAATTATTCTACGGATTGATAAGGGAGAAGAAATTGTTCAATCCCTCACATCATTATGTAGAAATATGAACATCAAAGCAGGAACAATAACAGGTATCGGTGCAACGAATAAAGCCACAATTGGTATTTTTAAAACAGAAACAAAACAGTTCATTTCAACAGAATTTGTAGGAGATTATGAGATTACTGCATTAAATGGCAATATTACTACTATGAACAATAAAGTCTATTTACATATTCACCTAAGTATAGGTGACATAAACCATCAGTTATTTGGTGGCCATCTCACTTCTGCATTTGTCAGTGCAACATTTGAAGGAATCATTGATATAATTAATCATCCCATCCAACGAGTTTATGACTCAGAGACTAGATTAAATTTATTAGAAATATAAAGATAAAAATATATTGTAAATCGTCAGAAAATTATTAAAAACTAGGACAAAACTATATAAATATCTTAATCATATTAAATTATAAGATATATGAAATAGTATATCGTTGGGGGTTGAAATATGAACATAAAAAAATATTTGATGGTTTTTGTTATTTTTTTACTAATCAGCAGTTGTTGTATGCATACAGTACATGCAAACAATTCTCCATCTTTTAAGATCAATGCAGAACAAATTTATGATAGCCCGTTCTCAGATGGAATATCAACAAGTGAGAATACAGCAAATGGAACATTAATAAGCACGAAGGGCCCTCTCAGCTCTATCTTCAGAATATCAGATATTTATTTTATTGATGGCGGTAGCCCTCTTAAATTAATGATAATACAAAAACTTATTGATAATATACCTCAAATAATAATACCTCGTATTCCAATTAAATTAGATGATGTAACTTTTTCTATTAAATATACTAGGAATATACCCCAACTACCATTCTTAAACCGATTCTCCTATGAAACCCAAATAGATGAAGATGGAGAAATAACTGTTTATACAGAAAAACATACCATTATTGTTACAGGATTTACAGGTACGTTTACTTTTTATCGGAAAAAACCAATACTTTTGTATCCTGCATATTTTTCCTTTTATGGATCCTGTGAAGACTATATCTTAGTTACCTAATCTCTTTTTTTATTTTGAATCGATAATCTTTGCTGAAAATTTCATAGAACCATATAAAAAACATACATCTAATAACAAAAGAAATAGCAGATATAGTAATCCAAATCCTGAAATTTTTAATAAAACAAATCCAAAATTTCCAACGATTCCAAGAACACCAAAGAGAATCATTGCAACACTGTACAATAAAAGGATATCAGATTTTTTTCCAACATATTTCGCACCGAAAGGAGCTGCGACAATAATTGCTGCGATATATGAAAAGATAAAAAACCATATTACAAAAAATATATCATCTAATCCAATAAACCAAGAGAGATAGGCAACAAAGGGAATTGCGGTACAAAAACATACAGATAAGGATAATATTTTTCCTTGGACAATATGATCAGAGGATAAGGGCATATTTCGAAGAATCCAAAACGTTTTTTCCTCATTTAAAAACATGTTTAATGTTGGAAAAACTCCAGTATAGATAACAACAATATAAATCCCTAGAAATACAAACATATTGGGAAGAAAATCTCCTGCATAGTCTAGTAATGATTCTGGAATCAGTAAATCAATTCCATAAACCGCAAAATATCCACTGAATAAAGCAGTGCTAATAGCAGTAAAAACAAAACTTATCAAGAGACGTTCTCTCCAAAGTGTTGTTATCTCTTTATAGAAAATTGCAAATAAGATGGATCGGGCTTTAGCCTGGTTTGTTTCCTTATTTCGTTGTTTTCTTTTAATATAAAGATAAGAATCCATTCCATGATGAATACTCCAGATAAAATGGAGAATGATTAACGGAAAAACAAAAATCAAAAAGATCATAGATTGTGAAAACCAAAAAAATATCAGTAAAAGAATTGTTGGAATGAGGCGATATTGATAAGCAGAAAAAAAATGAAGTGAAACAGAAAACCCAACAAAAATAGAAGAGAATATTGCCAAGGTAAACATGAGATACTCAAAAGGATAATAGATTGGAATACCAACAGAGTAAAGAACTATGAGATACAGCCCAGAAAACAGAAACCAGATAGCACTATTTGCCAATACTAATGCATAGCATATATGTTTTATTGTGGCAACATGTGATATATCAGTAGAGAATGTATAAGAGAGATGTGGTGATGTAACAAAATATTTGTGGACGTCTGATGTAGTTTTAATAAAGAAAATAAAAAACAAACCATAATAGATATCGAGAAGAGAAAACTCAGTTTCTGTATTCATAACAAATATAGTGAGAAAAGCAAACATTGTTATTGAAAAGAACATCATAGAGGAGAAAAAGAAATATAAAAAAGGTGTTCTATAAATCTTTCTCATTAAATTTCTTGAAATATCTCTGAGAATTATTACAGTGGTTTCAAACATGGCCGTTATCCTTATAATAAAAATAGGCGTTTTCTATACTACCATGCCGGTTTATAAAGAAATTTTTTTGTTCAGATGCAACAATTTGACCTTTCATAAGAAGATAAACATAATCAGAAACTTGTTCAACAAGATTGGTTGAATGCGTCGCAATAATAGTTGTTCCTTTTCTTTTTTTAATAAACGATTGTATTGTTCTGGATGCCAAAGGATCAAGACCATAAACAGGCTCATCAAATAAAAGATTGTTTGGATTATGCATAATCGCAGAGATTATTGATATTTTTTGTTTCATTCCCTTTGAATAACTTCCAATTTCATAATCTAAAAAATCATTGATTCCAATCATTTCGGCTAATGATTGAATCACATGCTTTGAATTTGTAATCTTTCGTAACGATGCGATATAGAAAAGAAATTCTCTGCCTGTGAGTCTTTCATAGATTTCTGGCATTTCTGGGAGATATCCAAGGGTTTTTCTTGCTTGTATAGAGTCATCCTTTAGAGAATATCCATCGATGAATATATCTCCTGAATCAAAAGGGAGGATTCCCGCACAAATTTTTAGTAACGTGCTTTTTCCCGCACCATTTTCACCCATAATTGCAATCACTTGTTGGTCTTTGAAAAAAAAATTTATGTTTTGTAAAGCTTTTATTTTTCCATAATTCTTTGTAAGGTTGTTGACCACAATCATATCTAAATCTGGGTATTAGCCAGTAACTTATATAGATATCCGAACATAAATAATTATCATCGTTTATTTGATATGTTTATTTCTTGTATTAACAATGACCAGCCCAAGAAGAACAAGTATTCCACCTATAATAAAAAGAATTGTAATACTTTCGTTAAAAAGTAAGGTACTCACAGTAGTTGAAATCACAGGTATTGCATATAGATATAGACTGAGCTCTGATGCTTTTTTCAATTCAAGAGCTACGTACCAAAGAGAATAACTTATAACAGTTGGAAATAAGGCAAGGAAAATAACTGAAGCCCATCCAGTACTTGAAAGGTTTGCTACTTGAGTAAAAAGTGATGAAGATATAAAGGGAATCAACCCAAGCGATCCTAAAAGGAAAGCATAGATTGTTAAGGAAAGAGGTGAATATCGCTTAAGGAAATTTTTTCCAGCTGTGGTATATATAGCACCCATGAGTGATGCGATGAGTACGGTAATAGCCCCAGAGATATAGACTATTTCTAGTGTTACGTGTGGTGTTCCAAAAAAAGATATGATGATAATACCTACAAATGATAAAATAAAACCAAGAAGTATGGATCGAGTTATTTTTTCTTTGAGAAACAGGACTGATAGGAGGATAGTAAAAAGAGGGATGGTAGCAATAATTAAACTCGCTGCGCTTGCTGATATATAGAGTTCACCATAATTAAGGCCAAGATGATATACAACAATGCCAAAAAATCCTAGCAGAAATATAGGTAGGATATCTTTTTTTTGTAAAGGTGATAGACGATTTGGATACATCAATGATACGATAATAAAAACGATACATACCAAAAACAATCTCATGATAGTAAGATTGACTGCGGATAGTTCTTTTAATCCAATTTTTATAACTGGAAAGGCTAACGCCCAGAAGAGAATTGGAAGAATGATTATTACATAAAAAAAGTAAGATTTGATTGTTTTAGTTCTTTGATGGTCTGTCATTATCTCTATGGTGATTTATATGGATGCTTTATGTTTTGTTATTTAAAAAAGTTTGATCTTATGCTTTAAAAAGATGTATTGTTCCATCTTTAAAGACCACCCATCGTAGTTTACTGCCATCTTTTAAGTGTAGGAGATCAACTACTTCAGATGGAACAGTGATTCTCCTACGAGATCCTTTTATCGTTATTGCTGTTTCTTTAATGCATTTAACTGAATTGAGTTCTATTTTTACCATCTGAAGTAATATCTGATAGGATTCATAAATATTTTATTGTTTGTACAGCCTTCTCATAATAGGAAAATATTGATAATGAAGAATCTATATATTTTAAAAAAAATGGGGGGAAGGGAATGAAAAATTAGGGGGAATAATATGAAGAAAGTAATTATCCCTTCCTCCTCTCCTGTATTTGTTTTGTTTTCTCTGTATCCTCACCAATCATAGATGTTATTGTGCATCATGTATACAATTACCATATTAAAACTTTTTCGAAATTTTTAAAAAAATGTTATCCGAATCATTACATTATTATAAAACGTAAAGTAAATGAGTTATATGAGTTACATTATGTAACAAAACTAAACCATATAAAAATTACTGACAAAAAGACAAATATGTCATCAAATGTACAGTCAGAGATGTATTGGTAAAAAAAGAATTGGGGGCCCTGAATTCACCATGCCCGATTAGAGCAATTCCCAATAATTTATTATCTATTAAGATTATAAATATTCTCGATTTTTTTTAATAGAATATATAAGAATAGTAGAATGAAAATATTTTAGATATAATGATGTGTTTTTTCCATTACTAATGTTTTATTAGTAGCTTCATATTAATTAATATGGATATGCAAGCGAATATGTACAGGACTATTTACATGGAAAAATAGTATATTAACATGAAAACCTATGCCTTTGTGAAAAGGATGGATGAAGGGATGTCAGAGGAAGAGAACATTGACTCTTCCGTGGAATTAAAAAGACCATTAGCAGTTCGAGCACTTAGGAGAAGTAATGTCCGTAAAAAGATTGCGGAGTATCTTTTTGACATTAGCCCTAGTTATAGTTATACTTCTGAGATTGCCTATCATGTCAGAACGACGCCATCTAATGTAATAGGTGCAATACGCGGTATGCAAACACGGTATCGTGAAGAAGAATCATTGTTAAGGCTTGAAATTATCCAAGAGCATCAATGTGGAAAAAATGTTCGATTATATGGAATTACCGATTTTGGAAAAGAAATGTTAAAAACAATAAAGGACCGGCGATAATTTTTATATTTCTAAAAAATTATCCTTTTCATCAAATAATTTTTTAGTTAAAAAAAGAGGAGAAGAGATGTTAATTATTTGACGGAAACTTTTTTTGCTTTTTTTTCTGTAGTTGGTTTAACTTTAGGTAAATTAATTGTTAAAATACCATCTTTTAATTCTGCTTCCACAGTATCAGTTTTTAGTTCTTCAGGTAATTCAAATGAACGATAGAAGCTTTGTGTACTACATTCTTTTCTAAGCCAATTTTGTCCTTGATTCTCTGTTGTTTGACATTGCTCTGCTTTTATTTCAATACCTGTTGGTGTGACTTCAATATTGATATCCTCTTTTGAGATACCAGGCATTTCAACTTTCATCTCATAGTGATCTCCTAAATCAGCTAGATTCATTGGTGGAATCCTTTGCTGTGTATACGGTATCAGACTTCTTTGATGGCTAAATGGCCAGAAGAGATCGTCAAAGCTTGACCTAAAGCTATCAAATAATTGGTCAAAATCTGACCAAAGATCAGATGGTCCTCGATTTGTTATTTGTGTTTTATCTGTGGGGCGTTCAATTATTTTATTTTTTTTCTCTTTTCTCAATGACATAGTTTTTACCTCCATTAATAGAGCAGTAGGTATAGATTTTAACTAAGATAAATCGTTAACATGTATAGTAATTAAGTATTTAAATTTTATGTTTTAGTTTATTTAAAGCAAACAAAATTAGGTAATTATTTAAAAATATTTAAATATCTCGCCTTACATGTATATACCTTATGGCAAGAACCGTGTTAATAAAAAAAATACGACTACCTGCTGCTGGAAACATCAATGAAGATATAAATTTTATATGCAAATCTTTTGGTTATTTCTCATTACGAGACAAACAAGATTCGGCAGGTCGAATATTTCGATTGCTTGTCAAACAAGGCTGCGGTCACTCAACAGGAATTAGCAGTGATGACCTAGCTAAAGAACTCGATCTTTCCAGAGGAGCAATTGTCCACCATTTAAACAATTTTATTAAATCAGGTCTTGTCGTTAAAGAATGTAATTTATACAGAATACGATCAGAAAGCATACAAAAAAGCATCGAAGAGATAAAAGAAGATATCGATAGAATCTTTAAACAAATGTCAAAAATAGCAAAAGAAATCGATGAAAAACTAGGAAATTATTATAGATAAAAAAGAGAAATATTACTATTAACAAATTAGATTAAATAAAGTATATCTCCTTAAATCTTAATATATATGATTCTTTTGTTGGCTGCAAACCCAATGATATTCTAATAACTACCAGCTACGAGGAAGGAAATACCTAAGATCTAAATTTCCCCAGTCATCATGATCGGTACCGCCTCGTGAGCCATCAGAATAATCAATAACTCCGCGGTACATATATTGATAATTCATACAGCTTTTATATGGTTTATATTCCCAATAATTACGCTGCCATGGCCAGATACTATCTTTAATATCGACACCAGGTGCACGAATATTTAACGTATGGCCACTTTCATGCATAATTGCTCCAGCAAAAACATATGCCTTATTTAAATCCCTATCAAAGGTACGAAGATTTTTACCAATAATTGGAAATGTGTTATAGAGAGGAAACCAATCGACACGCTCTAGCATAGCTTTCGAAGAAACAAGAGTACAATCAAGAGCACGTTTCCCCCCAATGCGGGAAGAAAACGCAAACCCTGCTGCCCAGGTGGATTCATACGGAATTATACACCAGCGGAAGACACCACGACGCCAGTAATTACTATCCTCTTTCATAAAATAAGTCCAATACCAACTACTCAAATCACCATCCTCAATATTCTCTTTAAAAGGGATTAGTCCACCACCACCAAGACGACCATCATCAATATGCCACCTAATATTTTGTCTTGCATGCGAATCTCTGATCATATCAAAAGATAATTCTGGGACATCTGCTCCTTCACCATTTGGACCAAGCTCCATTTGATTAATTTGAATAAAGATATCCTGTCTAAAAGGATCAGAACCCCACTGTGAAGTTTTATACTCCTCAATGTTTGTTAATCCATCATTATCAGGATCGAGATTATTATGATTCTCCCAAACATTTGGATTATAGATAAGAAGATATCCCTCTTGATTGTTTTGAGTGTGACAGGCTAGCCCAAATCTATGTTCCCATTCAATAGGGACTCCATCATTATCTGCATCTTCCCCTGTATTATCAGTAAGCGGACATGTATTATACACGTTTACCTCAAGCCAATAAGGAATTCGATCCCCATCATAATCATTTTGTGAAATACTAAAGAGCAACTCAGCATCTTTATCGTTTTGATAAATTGTACCGTCATCACAGCCATTTAACCGTCCATATCCGCTTGGATCGCCAAGATAATCATCTCCCCACCATATACCAGTGGCAATACTGTAGGTCATTTCTGCTCTGCGATCTTCTACTGAAGAATCCTTTCTTGGACTGATATCACATACATAATAAGAGCCTCTTTTATTTGTGGCCCAGAGTTCAATTGCAATATCAACATATTCAACATCTTTGGGGACCTCTGCAGAAGCAGACCAATCTGGTTCTCTAACATATTTGGTATTTTCCCAAATCTCACTAACAAATTCATCTCCATTGATAAATACCTTGATAAACAAATCAGGATCGGTTAAAAGAAATAGATCCTCAAGCATACGTATTTCTTCTATTTCAACAGTTACAATAATAGTATCTACGAGTGGATCAAAATCATCGACCTCACCTACTTGAAAGAAAGTATCATTCTCCCAGGATACTGATGCAGTTGTTACCGGTTGTTTTTGTAAAACAGCCTGTGTTGGAAAAACAAAAATACCAACAAGAAAAAATATACATAAAATTGTTAGACTTTTCTTCATATTTACCACAACTATCATAAATCCCCAATATTTTATAACATAATATATAGATATAGGCCCCATACTTATAATTTTCCATTAAAAATTACTAGTCTATTCGTTTTATTTTTATATTTAACCACTATGATATATCTTATTTTTCGTAGACCATTTTTTTTATTATTTGATCATCAAATAAAAACATAAAATTTGATACCTATATTATTGATGCTTTTCTTGCACCATTTTTAATAATAATATTTTTTTTATAATTTTAATAATAAAATATATTATCCTTTCTATGAATATTTTTTTGAGTAAATTATAAAATTATAAACAAAAAAAAAATTAAAAGAGCAAATTATTTTTCAATTATGAGGAGAAAATTGAAATTCTACAGTGGCATTTCTTCACGATCACAGGGTTCAACATCATGTCGTATGACAAAAAACATTGTAAGCCAGATTGTACCAATGATAAAGGCATATGTATTAACGAACCACAAGGTAATTACAATACCAAAAAAAATTGCTCTCAACCCAAATGTGAATCTATTCATTGCCCGTAAAAAAACATCAATTTTTAGTTTTTCTGCATCAATATAACAAGGACTTATTTTTTTATTTCCTTTTCCTATAGTATTCTTGGATTTTGGCATATAGTCCGCTGAAATTGTTTTGAAGGATTCAAGAGGAATACCAATTAAAATTAATAGACGAACTATCTGCCTTAATGATAATAAAAACATAATAACTGAGAAAACAATAACAGCAACAAATATGATTAATTTATATTGCCCAAAAGCAGGATCAATTATACCAAAAGCGCCGGTATATAAACCTGGCAAAAGCAAACCCAGTAGAAGAAGCATTGATGTAGAAAGAAACGTTATTATCATAATTAAATTTCTTAATGTTTGGATTGCTACTATTGTTTCTGTTGAATTACTCATCCGTTTAACCCAAAGTTGATACATGATATTTAGATAACCTCTTTCACCCCATCGAGGATGTTTAATTTTATAGACTAGACCACCAGCAAAGATTGTAATACATATTAAAAAAATAATAAATGCAATAATGTCTAACATCTCATTTGAAATCATATTAATTTTCCTCACTATTTACAATATTAAAACAATTATTACTTTATAAAACCTCAGATAATTCTATACAAAATAGATAAACTAAATCATCTATTATCGCCATAAGAAAGAAATACAGAATGATTTATGAAAATAATTGATAAGATATTTTTTAGATCACTTAGTGGATTAATAAGATAATTTTTAAAAACCCTGAACGCATTACGTCTAATACCGAAGATATGTATCAATAAAAAAGATAGCATATCTCACTTAATAATATGAAGTTTTTCTGTTATATAGTATGTGGAGAGGAAAAGATTTGACAGAAAATGAATATAAGCAAATGCCGAATAGTCAAACGTCAAAAGAATTGCAACATGTAAACAATAGCTATGCTCATCATAGTTCAAAGGATCCTTTGCTATGGGTAACTATTGGAGATCGATTAAAACAAATAGCACAGACCTATCCTGATAATGAAGCTCTAGTTAACGTATGGAAAAATGAACGATATACCTATCAAGAATTCTACGCTATTTGTAAACGTGCAGCGAAAGGATTCACACAACTCGGAATAAAAAAAGGTGATCATGTTGGTATTTGGGCGACAAATCAAACCGAATGGGTAATAACTCAGTTTGCCACCTCAATGATTGGGGCAATTCTAGTAACCATAAATCCATCACTGAGAGAACATGAACTTGAATATGTGCTCAAAGATTCTGAATGCCAGACATTAATTTTAATGCAGGAATATAAAACTTCAAAATATCTGGATATGTTCTATCATGTTTTTCCAGAAATAAAACAACAGAAACCTGGATATCTTCATTCAACAAAATTTCCTCACTTAAAAAATGTCATACTTCTAAGCTCCGAAAATAAACCAGGAATGTATACCTTTATAGATATATTAAATAGAGAAACCGAGATATCAGAAGAATGCTTAGAACAACGAATGGCTAGTTTAGACCCTGACGATATCATAAACATACAATACACCTCAGGTACCACTGGTTTTCCCAAAGGTGCGTGTCTTACTCATCATAATATAGTTAACAATGCATACTTTGTTGGTAAGAACCTAGGTTTTAGCGAAAAAGACAGGTTATGCATCCCTGTTCCCTTCTACCATTGTTTTGGTATGGTCATATCAAACATGGTTTGTGTTAATTATGGAGCAACCATGGTACTGCCTGCAGAAATTTTCAATGCCTTAGCAACAATGAAAGCAGCATCGCAAGAACAATGCACTGCATTGCATGGAGTACCAACTATGTTTATCGCACAACTTGAACACCCTGATTTTCATACCTTTGATTTTTCTCATATACGGACCGGTATTATCGCAGGTGCACCATGTCCCATCGAAATAATGAATAAAATAAGAAATCTCATGGGCATTGAAGATATAACTATCTGTTATGGACTCACTGAGGCATCACCTGTGACTAATCAAACAAAAAAGGATGATCCTGTTCATCTGCGAGTAGAAACAGTTGGCCTTCCTCTTCAACACACTGAAATAAAAATTATTAATCCAGAAACTGGAAAGGTAGTACCCGCCGGTAAACCAGGAGAAATCTGTGTCCGTGGATTTCAACTAATGAAGCAATATTATAACAAGCCAAAAGAAACAAAAAAAACTATTGATGACAATGGCTGGTTGCACACAGGAGACCTTGGAACCATGAATGATCAGGGATACTGTCGAATAACCGGTCGATTAAAAGACATGATAATTAGAGGGGGAGAAAATATTTATCCCCGTGAAATTGAGGAATATCTATATAAACATCCTGATATCATAAATGTTAGTGTATTTGGTGTACCGGATGAAAAATACGGTGAAGAAATTGCAGTCTGTATTCAAGTGCAAAAAGGAACTATAATAAGTGTAGAAGATATTCAACTCTATTGTAATGGAAAAATTTCTCATCAAAAGATACCAAAATACATTAAATTTGTTGAAGAATTCCCCATGACGGTAACAGGTAAAATTCAAAAATTTAAATTACGTGAGTTATACGCTGAAGAACTGGGACTCAACGATCATTAGAGAGAGGCATTAATTGTAATTGATAGCATTGTTTATTTGAAAAAACGCCTAATAAGATATCATTTTAGTTCCATAACACACTATATACACATTAGAGGTCTGCTGATATATAAAGATAGTAGTTAAATTTGTTTGTCTATGAGAGGCTAAGAACTTGTCCATTGCAAATAAGTGTATCATTATCATCAAGAGTTGCTTCAGCTATTAATGACCACAACGCATAGGTTGGTTCAACATCAGGCTTTGCATATATGCGCACATTTTTTTGATCAGAATGGTCTAATGCTGTAGGATCTGTTGAGACATAAACACGGAAATCACATCTAACATTAACTGCATGACAGTGGGATTTCCAAAATGACAAATAATCCCTTGTTAAATTCTCGTGATACTCCCAACCATATCTTGATTCGGTTGCAGGTTGAACATCTAAATCAACCATTCTGTCAGTACCTGGTAATTCTAAAAATGGGTCTTCAATAACATTTGATTCTATTTTAAAAAATGGCAAATAGAAATGTTCCCAATCATTTTGATCATAGGGAGGGCCATTACTTCCATCTGAATAATCAAGAAGTTTTTTATCATATATGTAAATATAATTCATAACACTTTGATAATCTCCCCATGTACTATAATAGTCCTGTTTTTGTTGCCTTCCCTGCAGATATGTGAAATTATCACATCCCTCAATGGTCCAAGGAGTTATTCCTACTGTATGACCTAGCTCATGAAGTATAGCAGCAGCTTGAACAATTCTATGAGTTCTTGGAGTAAAAGAATAAGCCGTCATAACCATCTTACGAGGGTTACTAAAAACCGTAAGGGTATCATAATTATTAAAGGTAGAGGGAATAGCAAATCCTGCAAGATTTGTAACTATTAGATACCTAAAGATTCCTTTTCGTTCATCTGGAAAATGATTTTTATAATAATGTAACATTGCACCACTGTCTTGATCAAGGATTTCTATATATGGCAACATTTCTCCACCAGCATGCAATGGAGTCCCTGGCCAGCCATTATCAATATATACGTTAATACCATTCTGAGCAAATCGCTCTATGACTACTTGCGCGCTTTCCTGATAAAGAATGCTATCTTTAAAAAATATGTTTTTCCTTTCGGTTTGGTCTCCTTCTATATAAATATCTTGCGAGAAAGGATCTGCATAATATTTTTCTATCAAAAATTTTTGATAATTGGTAATACCATCAATACTTGGATCAAGATTGTGATGATCATCCCAAATAAATGGATCATACCCCCATTTCCATTCCCATGAGACAGGAATACCATCATTATCTATATCTATGTAAGAATAATCAATATAAGGATCAAGTTCAAGCATATTTACTTTAGTCCAATAAGGTATACCGTCTTGTGCAAAATTTGTTTGATAAATTTCAAATTGAACTTCAAAGGTATCCCCTCGATACCGTCCATATCCATCTCTATGTCCAAAGTAATTATCACCTGTCCAACGACCCGTCCGATAACAATACGTTAACTCGATCTCTTCTCTTGTTATATCTTGTGATCGTAGACCAAGTAATCCAACTGACACTCGTTCAACAATTTTTATGGTTATATCCGATGTTTCCTGTTCTTCAGATATATCTTTTTGGAATCTATTTTGACTTTCAAAAAGAGTATCCCATGTATTAAAAAGATGCTCATAGTTTGGATTGTGATGCCCATACAGATTTTTACTGTTATATTCATCTCCATCGATAATAAGCTCAATATAAAACACTGGTTTGGATCGCCAGCTTAATCCAAATTTTACAAGTTCATCAAGAAGACCCCGATGTCGTATACGATTTATTTGAACAATAATACCCTGGCTGACAAGAGGACTAATACGATCATCTACAATATTAACTGTCTCCAATAACCCTTCTCTTTGTAATTGCGCATAAGATTTAGTTAGAAGAGGTGTAAGAAGAGTCTTGGTTTCAATAGTATGTATTTTCTCTGGTTCTTCAATAGAGGTATATACAAATATGAGGAAACCTGAAAGGATAATAATGACAATAACAAGTACACTTAGAAGAAACAGCCGGTTTTTTTTCTTTACAATATTTGCAATTTTCATATGTATCTCTCTAGAAATCTAGGACGTTTTAATATATAGTTTACAATTTATATATACTTTGTCATTTATATAGTATTTTATTTTTTATAACAAATTACTTAAGCATAATAAAAATTAAAAAAAAATCCAATTAATAAAATCCAATTACTGTTCAGTATATCAATTAATTAACACCTAAAATGATATACAACAGAACTTTATTACCCTTTTTAGATGGACAGCCTTATAACAGTACATGATCTTAGCAAATCAATCCAAAGTAAAACTCTTTTTGAAAATATATCATTTGATATTTATCCAGATAACTGCATAGGACTTCTTGGCCCAAATGGCTGTGGAAAAACAACATTATTTAAAATTTTACTTGGACGGGAACAAGCAAGCTCAGGGGAATTATTTAAAAAAGAAAATCTACGAATCAGATATTTAGATCAAGTTCCACTATATCATGAAAACGAAACAATTTTAGATTATTTTAACCGGACAATGAAAGCTGAAACAATCCAGAAAAAAATTAGAGAATATGAAAAACAATTAGAAAAACCAGAAATATATCATTCAAATCAATACATAGAAATACTTGACCAGATTCAAAAACTCAAAGTCACAGAAAACCGTATGAACACATCAACCCATTGGGAATCTGCATGTCTATTGCTTGAGGAAATCGGATTTGTAGATATCTTACCCGCCACAAAACCAAGCAATCTTTCTGGGGGAGAATTTCAGAAAATAGCCCTTGCAAATGTTCTAGCACAGCCTAAAGAATGTGATCTTTTACTTCTTGATGAGCCAACCAATCATCTTGACATTGAAACAATAGAATGGTTAGAACGTAAAATTGTTGATTTTCCAAATGCTGTCATGCTAGTCTCTCATGATCGTTATCTTCTTGATGATCTTGTTGATAGAGTATTTGAAATAGAAGGAAGTTCTCTAGAGATATATAATACAACCTACGAAGAATATGAAGAGCAAAAAAAGCTGAGGACTCATATAAAAAAACAAGCATATGAAAAATATAAAACAGAAGTAAAAAGGCAACAAAAAGTTATTGAGACAGTATCACGACGTAATAGGTATGATCTTCAAATAGCAAGTAAAATAAAACGATTAAAAAGAATGAATCGCGTTGAAAATCCAATAATTAAAGAATTTTTACTAAAATTTCATTTTAAATCAATAGTTAAATCAGGTAAAAACGTTGCAGAAGGTAAAAATCTTGCAAAGTATTTTGATAATAAAAGAATTCTTTATCATCTAAATTTTGAGATTCTTGCTGGTCAAAAGATTGGGCTTATTGGACCAAACGGATGTGGAAAAACCACGTTTTTGAAAATATTAAATGGTGAAGAACATCCCACTGAAGGAAAAATTCATATTAGCTCAGGGGTAAAAATAGGATATTTTGACCAAGGACATCTCTCTTTAAATCCTAAAAACAATCTTATTGATGAACTTCGAAGAGATCAGAATGAAATATCAGAAAATGATGCAAAAGCATTGCTTGGACAATTTAATTTTAAAGATACGATGGTTTATAAACAGGTAAAACAACTCTCCGGAGGTGAACGTGCACGATTAGCAATTTTACGATTAATTTTGCAACCATACAATTTTATACTACTTGATGAGCCTACAAATCATATGGATATGGAATCAAAAAAAGCAATTGAGATTGCTTTAAATTCATATATGGGAACCGTAATTGCAGTATCCCATGACCGTAAATTCCTTGATATGGTAACAGATACAATTTTTTTTATGGAAAACGGATCAATCAAGACGTATATGGGTAACTATACAAGTTTTCGCATGCAACGAATTAAAGAACTGGATGATCTTTCAGCAGCTAAGTTAGCATATCTTTCTGGAACAGGTGTGAAAAAATATATTGTTTATAAGGGATTTACAATATGGACAACAAAAACAAAACATACAGTAGGTGAAGAAGTTTATATTGGAGATCATAACAAAAAACTCTACGAATGGGCCATTAAAAGTAGATGCTTACGGCTAGCAGATTACAAAGAAAAATAGAAATAAAGATTTGGATTAATAAACAATCAAAAAACTAATATTCTGGATGCATATACCATAGTGGTTGAGGATGGGTAAATATGATTGATGTTGTTGAAGAATTTGGATTTAATGCGGGTAGAATATGGAAAGCACTTAATGAAAAAGGACCACTAAACGAAGAGCAATTACTGGAAGAAACCTGTTTAAGAAATCATGAATTTTTCGCAGCAGTTGGATGGCTTGCTCGAGAAAATAAAATTCGCAGAGATGGAGAAATGTATGTATTAGATGAAACTAATCTCACATTTGAAATTGGTGAAGATGCAGGAAAAATATGGAACTTTTTACATCCTGATATGGAAAGTGATACAGAGCATTTGACACGACTAATACAAAAAGATGAGAGTAATATTTTTTCTGCTTTAGGATGGCTTGCGCGAGAAAATAAAATACATCTCAGAAAAAAAGATATAAATTAAAATAATCATTGAATTATTAAACCAAGTTTGAACAAGCCAATAAAAAGACAAATCTATTTAAGATGTTTTATTAATGCACAGGTATGTCAGATGAAAAACAAAATAACCAAAAAAATAATGATGTGACATACACTATTGCTGATGCAATGAAGATAACCGATGATGTTTTCCAGTTAAGTAAAGAAAAACAATATCATCCTGGAGCATTTGTTCATGGATTGATATTTGCTCTTGAATATGCACAGGTTTCCTATAAAATACCACCTCAGCAATTGGCTACAATCAAACGAGATTGTCGCAAATACATCAAAGAAATAACCAATCATCATAGTCACGATTAGTCAAAATAGATTATATCCCAAACATACCAAAAGATTAAAATTGTTCTATGCATGTATTTATGCATCCATAAATTATATAAGAATCAAATACATTTGATGACGTGGTGTTCAAGGATGGGATTTACAGAATTTAAAACTAAGGTAAAACTTGATTATGTTCAAGATTTTGAAATGATGTTTGAACGGATGCGGATTGATCGTCCACGTGAGGCTGCAACATATTATACTATTCTTATAATAGATAGCCCAAAAGAATTCTCAGAGTTCTTACGAATCGCAGAGGACTTATCAAATATTACCAGGCGACCTCTTGAAACAGGGAGAGCATCACTGCTTCGAAATGGTTTAATTGCTGAGGTTTTATTTACAACAAAATCTGATGAGGATTTTGGTAG
>JAWOGM010000042.1:0-2504 GCA_046496795.1 Thermoplasmatota archaeon | reverse complement strand
ACGAATCTGAAATGTGATTACTGCCCCTATGAAGTATTAGACTGCAATGAAAGCCCAAATAAAGAATGCAAGGAGGAAAAAAATGACTCAAAAAGATTTGAATAACAACCAATGGGAAGAAATAAATGCATATGATGATGAAAGCGAAATACTAAAACTCGCACCAGGTGAAACAATAAGTGGGATCTTACAAGATAAGTACCCGAGTAAAAAATACACAGGACATAATATTTACAAAATAAAACCACAGGAAGGCGTTTGTAAAGTTATCCTAGGGACAACAGTTTTAGATACAAAACTAAGCTCTATCGAACTCGGTGATATCATCATGATTCGGCGAGATAGTGATAAAAAGAACGATAGTGGCCAAACCTACCAAGACTACCGAGTATTTAAGAGAAAAAAGGTGGAGTAATGAAGATAAAAATTAGTGATATTAAAATTGGTGACTTTACCGTT
This sequence comes from Thermoplasmatota archaeon, assembly GCA_046496795.1. Classification (GTDB taxonomy): domain Archaea; phylum Thermoplasmatota; class E2; order DHVEG-1; family DHVEG-1; genus JAUWYM01. Next base: position 2,045 of record JAWOGM010000042.1, on the reverse strand, counting down.
AGAAAAGATTTAGACCAGGAATATTTGAAGGAATTAAAAGAATCTTTGAAGATGGATGGCCAATGGAATCCTATCATTGTCCGCCCAGATAAAAACAATGGTGGATATCAGCTTATCAGTGGTCACACCCGATATCAAGGAGCAAAAGAACTCGGTTGGAAAGAGATAGATGCGAATGTTAAAGATCTTACTGACGAAGAAGCAGATATTCTCGCATTGAAAACTAATTTAATGCGGCGAGATATGTCAGAAATGGAAGAAGGACAAGTATTAAAGAGATATATAGATCGATATGGTTTAACTTATAATTCAATATCAAAAAAATTACATAAATCACCAACATGGGTAGCAAGTAGAATAAATTTAATTATAAATGTATCAAAATATATACAAACACTGCTTGGTAAAGGTTTATTGACTTCTTGGCAAGTTGCAAAAATCGCATCTATATTAAATGAAGAAGAACAAAATGCTTTTGCTAAATATCTTGTTGATAATAAGATACCTGCAGGGAGGCAAACCGAAGAAGCATTGAAACGATTTAAAAATAAAACTATTTTTACGATTGGTTATGAAGGAAAAAATATTGATGATTTTATAAGTATTCTTAAAGAAAATAAGATCCAAACAGTTGTTGACATTCGTGGATCCTCAGATTCAAAACATAAACCAGAGTTTAACGGATCTGTTCTTGCGAGAACATTAAATCATGCAGATATTAATTATATTCATAGACCTGAACTTGGAGTGCATTACCAGATAGCACAACCATACAAAGACGGATACATTGATATAAAATGCTTAGAGAATTGGTATAAATGGAATATTGAAAAACAAAACGAAATAGATCTTAACAAATTATCCGAAGAAATAAAAGATTTAGGAAAAACAGTGTTTCTTTGTATGGAGAAATATCCAACACCAATTCGTGACCAGAAACAATATTGCCATCGAAACATCCTTGTTGAAATGATTATGAAGACAAACCTTTTTTCTGAGAGGATTGATTTATGATTATAGATGATTATATTGTTTTAGGTAGTAGTTACATTTATAATTTACGTGATGGGCGAAAAGTCAGATGCAGTGCAGGATATAGTCCAAGTATGGGACTTATACGAGTCTATCCTGTTAATGGGTATAGCCATAAAGTAAAAATGTGGAATATGTTACATTTTCCAGCGCACAAAAATTGGGATGATTGGAGAAAAGAATCTTGGAAAATAATCGATTCAAGTGATCCATACCAAGCAGACAACCATATAAATATATTACGAACACTTGAACGTGAAGAAAAATTACATATTATCAAAAAACAATTATTGCATTGTCCATCTGAATTGAATGAAAAAAAAGTGAGTTTAGGGATAGTTAAACCTAATATTATTAAATGGGGTATTGAAAATAATAAACCATATGTTACCTACCGTTGCACACCACATTGTTTATGTGGTTCTAACCATCATCAACAAATTCTCGAATGGGGTGCCTATGAATGGATAAGAAAAAACCCTGATAAAGCAAATCAAGTTTTTGATAATTATCATTTTGGAGAAGATGACTGGGAACATTATTTTTTGTTAGGTAACAGTTATCGTGCTCCTAAAAGTTTTATGATTATAAGCGTCATCAGGTGGAAAAAAAATGAGAATCCTAGCTGAAGAATACTTCGATCTCACATTCAAAACTGCGAAACAACTATTAAAAGAAAAACAAGGAGAGATTCAATGATCCGGATGAAAAGACGAATAACGAATCATGATAAAGAAAAACTCTTAGAATTACAAAATAAAAGAAGACAAAAATATGGCTTGCGCCCACGGAAAACATTGTGTATAGAAGATTTAATAAACCTGCCAACAGATAAACAAGACAAAACAAAAGAAGATATCCCCCCAAAAAAAACAGATGGAGGGATGTACCAATGAACAACGAAGGAAGGTCTGCTGCAGGAGCCGGAAGACCGCGTTCTTGAGAAAGCCGTACGCGTTCAGGATCGCCGGCGCCTGCGGCGTCGTGACGAGAAACCCGGAGTTCGACATCAG
>JAWOGM010000006.1:0-2981 GCA_046496795.1 Thermoplasmatota archaeon | reverse complement strand
ATCGCCTTTTTGGAGGGATGCCGGGATATTTTGTTAGTACAGTTTTTCCAAATAACCACATACAAACCGTACATTCCCTTCTCATGATAGGTGAAAGACCAGCCAGCATGTTATTTTTGTGTTTACTAAGTTTTTATATAACACTTCTTTTACTTGGCGTAAATCCATGGATTAGCTTAGTTGGTGCCGTTGCGTATGCCTTTTCATCCTACTTTTTCATTATTATAGCTGCCGGGCACAATACCAAAGCAATAGCCATGGCTTATATGGCTCCGCTCATAGCCTCTATTATATATACTTACCGTAAAAAAATTCCCCTTGGATTAGCCCTGACAGGACTTTTTCTGGCTCTGATAATCAAAGCGAATCATCCCCAAATAACCTATTACGCAGGCATCACGGTTGTAATTTTCGTAATATTTGAATTGGCCAGATCCATAAAAGCAAATCAGTTAAAACATTTCATAAAAATCTCCCTGCTTCTTTTTATCCCTCTTATTTTAGCAGTAGGGAGTAATATGGGACGTTTATGGACAACCATGGAATATACAGATTATTCCATGCGTGGGCAATCGGAATTGGAAATCAGCAAAGAAAATCAAACCTCCGGACTGGATAAGGATTATGCAACGAACTGGAGCTATGGAATTGACGAAACGTTTACTTTGCTGATACCCAACTATGCCGGAGGCTCCTCGCAGGGTGAACTTTCCACAGACTCTGAAACGTATAATACTTTAAATGATAACCCCAACATTCAAACGGCCCAGGCCAAACAGTTCATTAGAAACGTACCCTTATATCACGGAGATCAACCCTTTACAGAAGGACCGGTATATGTGGGAGCCATCATTTTGTTTTTCTTTGTTTTCGGCCCCGAGCTGAACATGCCTTTTACTTTGTCCTTCACCCAGTTAACGAGTGAACTCGCCATCTCTGAAGCTGCAGTTACAGCGCTATCTACGGTATCCCACACAAGATCGGTTATCCCAAAACCTAATTTTGTATCTAGCCTCGCTATCTTACCATTTATATATCGTGTGGAACATAGGCAAAACATTCTCTAAAAAGTCGAACATAATAAAATTATAGATTTCATATCCTTTTTGATAATCAGTTCCTCTTTTTCGACAAAAACATGTGATAATATACCCCCATGCCGAATATCACTACTTCTAATATAATGATATATTCGATATGGATTTCAAACATAAAATATCCAAAATAAATCATCAAAACAGCTACTAATACTGTCGCAAACACATTCAACATCCTTAGGTTTCCTACAGTGTTTTCATCCATATAATCCCGTCTCCTCATAGGTTAATCCTAATTCATCTAAAGCTGAAAAGATCTCATCTATTTGACTCTTTTTTACCTTCAATTGATATTTATTTTCCCCTTTTATGTATTCCTTTAACTTAATCTCAAAAAATGCGTCATTGAAAGGGAAGGGTCTTTTTCGAATTTTTATCTCTTCTATCTTTTCTAAAGGCAAACTAATAGAGTTATAATCAGATTTTCTTAACATGGGAGGTTCATTAGGATATTTTATTTCATTTTTTGTGATCTCTAAAGGTGATAGTCTATTAATTTTTCTATAGCCATGTATTATTCTAAATGAAAATAAAAGACTCCCAATTGAAACTAAACTAATCGTTATTAAGAACTCTTTTTCAAAACTAATAGAATTTATTTCAATTACAAAAATGGACACTATTATAATTATAATTAGGAAAGGAATTAATATATTAGAGATCAATATGTTGCGTCTTTTGCTTTTCAACACCCAATTTTCATCTTCGTACAGAGTACCATTATGGGACATTTTTAAAACCCTCTATCATACCTGACCCACTATACTTCCACTTGTTACCATAGCTCTTAACATGTCAATGAACACTATATTTTCATTTCGATCTGGATACCTCTTTCTTCAAATATATTTATTATCATCGGTATATCGTCTTCGTTTAATCTACCGATTGTTATTGTATCACCGTTCTTTTTATAGATGTTCATAAAAATTGGTAAATATCTAAAATACTGATTAATTGCCACTTTGTCTATCATATGAAATGGTATTTTTTTTAATGATAAGATATCTGGCTCTGGTGATATTATACCCCAATCATATATTCTAAGTGGGCGTATTTTTTTCATTTGTAGGTATGAAAACACAGAGAATGAATTAAAAAAAATCACAAATATAGGTATCAATAAAACGGATGGCATCTCAAAACTATGATAGCCTCTTAACCAAAAATATATCATTAGTAAAACAAATGTCAGCGATGCTCCTATTGGTATAATCATATCAAATAATTTACCTTTCCTTCGCCGGGAACTATTATTTTCGTTTTCTTTAAAAATTAATCCTGTTCTCATACTCATTATATGACCTCTAAGTGATTCCATTGTCACTATAATAATTTATAGCCAAATAAGTGCTATATCCTGCGCATAAACCAGTCCAAGCTAGTAAGATAGCATCTGCCCAAGGAGTACCCAATATAGTTCCACTTTTCATAGCTCCTAAGATATTAATGAAACCCCAAACCGATGACGCCAAACCAAAGGTAGTTAAATATAAAGGATAATATGTATGTAGTACACTACTTAATAATCCAATACTAGCTAAAGTCAATCCACTTGCGGCTGCAGCATACTTTCCTGTACCAGCGTAATAAAAATCAAAGCTTACTGCGGGGAATATATTGAGCACGGATAGAGTTACAGCAAGTTTATCAGGCTCATCTGAAGTTAATGAGACTCCATTCGAATTCGTTCCATCATCTTCAAACCCAAAGTAATCTATTATCAACTCACCGGCATCTGCATCTTCCGAGCCCGTTATCAAGTCAATGAATCCACTATCAACATCATCTGAATTACCGCCGAATACACTAGCCATCGTATCCACTGCCGTATCTATTACCATTTCTACAGCCGATCCTATTGCATCCATCACAGGACTCACT